>NZ_JBMSDZ010000006.1:0-238132 GCF_049445995.1 Dyella sp. KRB-257
CCTCGGCGATCAAGCCTGCCCGTTCCACCTCACGTTGCGTCATCCCCACCTCCACGGTCACCCCCTCGACGGAAAAGGGGACACTTGTAACTTGCAGGAAGGGGACACTACTAACTGGCAGCTACACATCGCCGGCCGGATTGCTGCACAAGCAGCATTTTTCGTTAGGCTTGGGCGGTTGCCCCACGGAGAACACCATGCCCTTCCAGCCCGAAACCCCCGACCTGCCGCACGACGCCCCGCTGCGCGAGGACGTCAGCCGCATCGGTGCGATGGTCGGGCAGATGCTGGCCGAGCAGCGCGGCGAAGCCTTCTTCGAGCGGGTGGAGGCGGTGCGCACCAGCGCCATCCGCCGCCGCCGCGAGGACGAGCCGGTCGCCCTGCTGGGTCGTGCCCTGAGCGGCATGCAGCCCGACGAAGCCGAGGCGCTGGCGCGCGCCTTCGCCACCTATTTCCAGGCGGTCAACATCGCCGAGCGCGTGCACCGCATCCGTCGCCGCCGCGACTACCAGCGCGCTGGCAGCGCGCCGCAGCCCGAATCCCTGCTCGACGTGCTCGCCGCGCTCAAGGCGCAGGGCGTCACCGCGGACGAGCTGCTCGACTGGCTCGGCCGCCTGCACGTGGAGCCGGTGTTCACCGCCCATCCCACCGAGGCGGTGCGCCGCTCGCTGCTGGAGAAGGAGCAGGCGATCGTGCGCTCGCTGGTGGACAACTTCGATCCCACCCGCACGCCGCAGGAGCGCAAGGAGGACGACGACCGCATCTTCATGGCGCTGTCCTCCGGCTGGCAGACCGCCGAGGCCTCGCCGGTGCAACCCACCGTGCAGGACGAGCACCACCACGTCGGCTTCTACCTCGCCAACCCGATCTACCGCATCGTGCCGGCGCTGTACGAGGCGCTGGCCGAGGCGCTGCGGCAGGTCTACGGCGTGGCCGCGCCGATGCCGCGGCTGCTCAGCTTCGCCACCTGGGTCGGCGGCGACATGGACGGCAACCCCAATGTGGGCGCCGACACCATCGCCGCCAGCCTGGCCAGCCAGCGCGCGCACGTGATCGAGCACTACATGGAAGACGTCGCCGGCCTGGCGCGCCTGCTCAGCCAGACGCAGGGGCGCGTGGCGGTCGATCCGCAGCTGACGGCGCGGCTGGACGACTACCGCGCGCGCTTCCCCGCCGCGGCGAAGAAGATCCGCCCGCGCCACGCCGACATGCCCTACCGCACCCTGCTCACCCTGATCGGCGCACGACTGGAGGCCAGCCTCGAAGACGATCACGCCGAGGGCTACACCTCGGTCGACGAACTGGCCGGCGATCTCGAACTGATCGCCCACAGCCTGATCGAGCACCACGGCCTGCACGCCGGCGCCTACGCCGTGCAGCGCGTGATCCGCCGCGTGCGCACCTTCGGCCTGCACTTGGCGCGGCTCGACGTGCGCCAGGATTCGCAGGTGCACGACGACGCGCTCGCCGCGCTGCTCGCCGATCCGCAGTGGGGCGAGCGCACGCCCGGGCAGCGCGTGGAAAGGCTGCATTCGTTCGCCAGCGGCGAGCAGTCGCTGGCGCCGGTGGACGAGGAAGATGCGCAGCGCATGCGCGCGGTGTTCCAGCAGCTCGGCGAGGCGCGCCGTCGCTACGGCAGCGAGGCGATCGGCCTGTACATCATCTCCATGGCGCGCACCGCCGCCGACGTGCTCGCCGTGCTGGCGCTCGCGCGCCACGGCGGGCTGGTGGTTGCTCCCTCTCCCCCGCGGGGAGCGCAAGCCGACCACCAGCGCGAGCATCCGCTCCCTCTTTCCGCCGGGGAGAGGGCTGGGGTGAGCGGCCACGCTGGGGCCGAGGTCCCGTCGGAGCGAGCTTTGGCAGACATTCCCGCGAGCACCCGCCCCGCACCTCAATCCCCCGATCGCGTCGCGGGCAGGCTCTCTCCCCAGGGAGGCGCGGAGGCGAGCGCGGAAAGCCACGTGCCCCTCGACATCGCCCCCCTCTTCGAAACCGTCGACGACCTCAGGAACGCGCCGGCCACGCTGCGCGCGCTGCTCGCCGATCCGGTCTATCGCAGCCACCTGAAAACCCGCAACGACCGCCAGTGGGTGATGCTCGGCTATTCCGACAGCGGCAAGGACGGCGGCACGCTGGCCTCGCGCTGGGGCCTGCAGCGGGCGCAGGTGGAACTGCTGGAGATCGCCCACGAGGCCGGCATCCAGCTCGCCTTCTTCCACGGTCGCGGCGGCTCGGCCAGCCGCGGCGGCGCACGCATCACGCCGGCGCTGATGTCCTCGCCGCGCGGTTCGGTGGCCGGCGTGCTGCGCGTCACCGAGCAGGGCGAGGTGATCCACCGCAAGTACGGCATCCGCGCGCTGGCGCTGCGCAACCTGGAGCAGACCGTGGGCGCCGTGCTGCGTGCCAGCCTGCGCCCGCGCGAGGACGATCCGCGCGAAGCGCAATGGCGCGAGCGCATGCACCGGCTCTCCGCCGCCAGCCGCAGGCACTACCGCGCCTTCATCGACCGCGACGGCTTCGTGCAGTACTTCCGCACCGCCACGCCGATCGACGTGATCGAACGCATGACGCTCGGCTCGCGCCCCTCGCGCCGCCGCAGCATGCGCGGCGTGCAGGATCTGCGCGCGATCCCGTGGGTGTTCTCCTGGACCCAGTGCCGCTCGATCATCACCGGCTGGTACGGCCTGGGCACCGCCCTGGAGCAGGGCGCGGCCGAGTTCGGCGAAGAAGCGCTGGCCGAGATGGCGCGCGACTGGCCGTTCTTCAGCAACATGCTCGACGACGTGGAGATGGTGCTGGCCAAGTGCGACCTCGACATCGCCGAGGCGTTCTCGCAGCTGTCCGGCGAGCTGCACGCGCCGTTCTTCGGGCTGATCCGCGACGAGTTCGAGCGCACCTGCCGCTGGGTGCTGCGCCTCAAGGGTCAGCGCGCCCTGCTGGAAGGGGCGCCGCGGCTGGCCATGTCGATCCGCCTGCGCAACCCGTACGTGGACCCGATGAGCGTGCTGCAGGTCGACCTGCTCAAGCGCTGGCGCGCCTCCGGCGGCGCGGACGACGCCCTGCTGCGCGCCCTGGTCGCCTGCGTCAACGGCGTCTCGCAGGGCTTGCAGAACACCGGTTGATCATGGCCCGCCCCTTCTACGTGTAGGAGCGCACCCTGTGCGCGAATGCCTTTCGCTTTGATGTCGATCAGGAGCAAGAGCATTCGCGCACAGGGTGCGCTCCTACACGATTTCGACGGTGCTCTGGGGTAGGAGTCCGCTTGCCGTGTCCGCAAGCGGATGGCGCTGTCCGTATCCGGACGGGTTCGGGTGGTCGCGGCATGCGTCCGGCGCTGCCGAACCGCGCTCCCATGCGGATATGTGCACCGACGGGTCCTTGGCACGCCAATTGCCATATCCAGGGCATGGATATCGCCAACCCCCAGTTCAAAATCCGCCGGCGCCGGCGGTTGCAGTGGTCGATCGCCGGGGGCGCGGCGGTGCTGGTGACCATCGTGGTGCTGCTGATGCGGCTCGGGCCGGCGTTGCCGGTGGCCGAGCGCTCCAGCCTGTGGATCGACACCGTGCAGCAGGGGCAGATGCTGCGCGAGGTGCGCGCCACCGGCACGCTGGTGCCGCGCTCCAGCCGCTGGCTGGCGGCAGCGACGGCGGCGCAGGTCGAGCAGATCCTCATCTGGCCGGGCGCCGCGGTGAAGCCCGATACCGTGCTGATGAAGCTCTCCAACCCGGCCGTGGAAGATGCGCTTCGCAACGCGCAGGCGCAGGTCGCCGCGGCCGAGGCCGACGTGGTGGCCAAGCGCGCCGAACTGCAGTCGCAGCTGCTCGACCAGCGCTCGGCGCTGGCGCAGGCGCAGTCCGATTACGCCTCGGCCAGGGTCAAGGCGGACGCCGACGCCAAGGCCGCCGCGCTGCACCTGATTCCCGACGTGCAGTTTCGCCAGGGCCAGATCGCACTCACCCAGCTGGACACGCGCCGCGGCATCGAGGAGCAGCGTGTCGCCGCGTTCGCCGGCAACATGCGCGCCCAGCTCGACGCGGTGCAGGCCAAGCTGCGCCAGCAACAGAGCAACCTGCAACTGCGCCAGCGCCAGGCCGATGCGTTGAGCGTGAAGGCCGGCATCGCCGGCGTGCTGCAGGAGGTGGCGGCGCAGGAAGGCGCACAGGTGGCCGAAGGCGCCAACCTCGCGCGGGTGGCGCGACCGGACGTGCTGATCGCCCGCCTGCAGGTGCCGGAAGTGCAGGCCAAGGACGTGGCATCAGGGATGCCGGTGAGCGTGGACACCCACAACGGCACCGTGGCCGGCGCGGTGGAGCGGATCGACCCGGCCGTGCGCGACGGCAGCGTGCAGGTGGACGTGCGGCTGGACGGAAAGCTGCCGCCCGGCTCCCGTCCCGACCTGTCGGTCGACGGCCGTGTGCGTATCGCCACGCTGGACCACGTGCTCTCGGTCGGTCGCCCGGCGCTGGCCAAGGCGGACGCCGACATCACCCTGTTCCGGCTCGATCCGGCCTCCGGCGTGGCCACCCGCGTGCCGGTGCGCATCGGCGCGGCCTCGGTGGACCGGGTGGAGATCGTGCGCGGGTTGAAGGCGGGCGATCAGGTGATCCTCTCCGACACCAGCCAGTGGGACCGCTACGACAAGATTCGCGTGGAGTGAACACATGCATCACCCCTCTCCCGTCGGGAGAGGGGCAGGGGTGAGGGTACGGCCGAAGACGAACGTCGCGCGGCACCCGAACCCTCATCCGACCCTTCGGGCCACCTTCTCCCGGAGGGAGAAGGACAAACCGATCAACCGAGAACGGACCGACCCATGACCGAGCAAGCCAGCGTCATCGCCCTCAGCGGCATCCGCAAGGTGTTCCAGACCGACGAGGTGGAAACCCACGCACTCTCCGACGTGCACCTGTCCATCGCGCGCGGCGAATACGTCTCGATCTCCGGCCCCTCCGGCTGCGGCAAGACCACGCTGCTGTCGATCCTCGGCCTGCTCGACACCGCCAGCGCCGGCCACTACGTGTTGAACGGCCACGACGTCGCCGCGCTCACTGCCAGCCAGCGCGCGCGCATCCGCAACGCCGAGATCGGCTTCATCTTCCAGGCGTTCAACCTGATCGGCGACCTCACCGTCTTCGAGAACGTCGAGCTGCCGCTGACCTACCGCAGCGGCATCGGTGCCGGCGAACGCCGCGCGCGCGTGCAGGAGGCGCTGGAACGCGTGGGCATGGCGCACCGCATGCGCCACTATCCCGCGCAACTCTCCGGCGGCCAGCAGCAGCGCGTCGCGGTGGCGCGCGCGCTGGTCGGCAAGCCGGCGATCCTGCTCGCCGACGAGCCCACCGGCAACCTCGACTCGCGCAACGGCGAGGCGGTGATGGCCCTGCTCGATGAACTGCACCAGGGCGGCGCCACCCTTTGCATGGTCACTCACGACGCCCGCTACGCGGAACTGGCGCAACGCAAGATCCGCCTGTTCGACGGCCGCGTGGTCGACGAGGAAACCTTCGACCGCCTGCGCCGCGAGGACGCATCGCGCCTGGACGCGCTGATCGGCCAGCGCATCGAGGCGGGCGCGTGAACGTCTGGCTGGCCGAGATCCGGCAAGCCTGGCGCGCCAGCCTGCGCAAGCCCGGCTTCCTGCTGCTGGCCGGCGGCGTGCTGGCGCTGGGCGTCGGCGCCAGCGTGGCGGTGTTTGCGCTGACCCAGAACACCTTGTGGCGGCCGCTGCCGTTGCCGCAACCATCGCAGGTGATGGTGGTGGGGCGCTGGAATGGTGAACACGTCGGCACGATCTCGCCGCGCTACTACCAGCAGCTTGCTGCCCTCGGGGGCGTGGCGTCGATTGGCCTGAAGCAGGCCGGTTCGATGGCAAACGTCGCTGCCGGCGGGGAGCCGGTGCAGGTGCCGCGTATCTATGCCGACCGGAGCCTGCTGCCCACGCTTGGATTGCGGCCGATCGTGGGCCGCAACTTCGACGCGCGCGAGGATGCCCCTGGCGGCCCGCCAGCCGTGTTGATCAGCAGCGGCTTCTGGCAGCGCCACTATGGGGGCGACCCGCACGTGGTGGGGCGCCGCCTGCGCGTGGAGGGCATGGAGCGCGACGTCATCGGCGTGCTGCCGGCCGCCTTCAATGCGGTGGCGGGGGTGGGCGACGTGGTGGTGCCGCTGGCGCTGCCGGCCGCCAGCAATGACGAGGGCTCGAACTACATGGCGGTCGCGCGGCTCGCTGTGGGTGCCAACGTGGCGGCGGTGGCGGCCGAGGTCGACGCCCGCCTGCACGCCATGGACCAGGCCGACGCCGCTGCCAATGCCGCGCCGCGCACGCGCTACGGCGTGGAACGCCTCGCCGACTGGCTGCATCGCGACGCGCGGCCGGTGCTGCTGCTGTTCCAGGCCAGCGCCGTGCTGGTGCTGCTGATCGCGCTGGTCAACCTGACCAACCTGATGCTGCTGCGCAGCCTGGCGCGCAGGCACGACGCCGCGGTGCGCGGCGCGCTGGGCGCCTCGCTGCCGCGCCTGATGCTTCCGGCGCTCGGCGAGGGGCTGCTGGTCGGCCTGGTCGGCGCCGTGCTGGGCATGGCGCTGGCCGGCGGCGGACTGGCCCTGTTGCAGGGTTTCATCCCGGCGCAGTGGCTGGCGGGCGGCGCGCTGCATGTCGGCGTCACCGCGTGGATGCTGGCGCTGGCCGGCGGCGTGCTGGCCGCGCTACTGGCGGCGGCGCTCGGCCTGTGGCGCAGCCACAGCGCGGCCTCGGTGGAGGTCTTGCGCGAAGGCGGCCGCAGTGGCGCGGGCCGCGATGCCGGGCGGCTAGGCCGCGTGCTGGTGGTAGGGCAGGTGGCGCTGGCCACGCTGCTGCTGAGCGCCGCCGGCCTGTTCGTGCATGCGCTGTACGACGCCTCGCAAGTGCGCCTGGGTTTCGACGGTGAACGGGTACTCACCTTCGAACTGGCGCCGCTGGAAGCGACCTACCCGGATGCGGCAGCGGTGAACATCCTCGCGCGACGGCTCGTCGAGCGGCTGCGCACGATACCCGGGGTCACCGAGGCCGCGGTGACCACCAACCTGCCCACCAGCACGGACAGCATCGGCAGCTTTGGCCATTTCAGCACCGGTGTGCGCGTGCCTGGCCGCACGACGTTCAATGCGCAGTACCACGGCGTCGGCCCCGGGTTCTTCGAGCTGTTCGCCATCCCGTTGCAGCGGGGCCGTTATTTCACCCGTGGTGACATGCGTGGTGCGGAACAGGTCGCCATCGTCAGCCAGGACCTTGCGGCTGCGCGCTATGGCGGAAACGCGTTGGGGAAAACCATCGAGGTCGAGGGGCGGGGCAACGTGGTGTGGCCGGCGCGCATCGTGGGCGTGGTGGGCGACACCTGGCAGGACGGCCCGCTGCAGCCCAAGCAGCCGGTACTGTACGTGCCGCTGGCGCAGATGCCCGCGCCCATGCTGGCGGGCTTCCGCCGCTTCGAGCCGCTGCGCTTCGTGCTGCGCGGCCACGGCAATCCGGAGGACTGGCGTGGGGGCGTGCGCACGGCGCTGGCCGAGATCGCGCCCGGGCAACCCGTCGCCAACCTGCGCACGATGCGCAGCATCCTGCGCGCCGTAACGGCGGATGCACGCCTCAACCTGCTGCTTATCGGCGTGTTCGCTGCGCTGGCGCTGCTGCTGGCGGTGGCCGGGCTGTACGCGGTGATGGCCGTGGCCGTGGCCGCGCGCGAGCGCGAGTTCGGCGTGCGCCAGGCACTGGGCGCGGCGCCGTCGACGCTGCTGCGGCTGGTACTGCAAGGCGGACTGGTACAGGTCGCGGCGGGACTGGCGGTCGGCGTGTGCGCCGCACTGGGCCTCTCGCGCATGCTGCCCCTGCTGCCCCTGCTGTTTACGGGCTTGCTGGGGCGAAGCGATGCCTTCGATCCGATGGCGACGCTGGGCGTCTGCGTGGTGCTGGCGCTCGCCGGCTGCACCGCCTGCCTGCTGCCGGCCTTGCGCGCGGCGCGGGTGGCGCCGATGCGCGCCCTGCGGGGGGAATAGGGGCGATGACGATCCTGCTCACGGAAATCTGGCGCGCCTGGCGCGCCAGCCTGCGCAAGCCCGGCTTCCTGCTGCTGGCCGGCGGGGTGCTGGCGCTGGGCATCGGCGCCAGCGTGGCGGTGTTCGCGCTGGTCCAGAACACCTTGTGGCGGCCGCTGCCGTTGCCGCAGGCGGACCGGCTGGTAGTGCTGGGGCCGCTCCACGACAACGGCCACGTGGCCAGCATCTCGCCGCACGAGTACCAGTTCCTCGGGCCGCCGAAGGGCCTGCAGGCGCTGGGGCTGGTGCACTTCGGTTCGAAGGTGAACATCGCCGGGACCGGCATGCCGGCGCAGGTTCCGGTGCTCTACTTCGACCGCGGCCTGCTGCCTGCTTTGCGCCTGCGACCGGTGCTCGGACGAAACTTCAGCGTGCAGGAGGACCGCCCGGACGGCCCGAAGGCGGTGCTCATCGGCTACGGCCTGTGGCAACGCGCCTTCGGAGGCGACCGCGGCATCGTCGGCCGCAGCCTGCAGGTCGAGGGCGCCACCCACACCATTGTCGGCGTGCTGCCGACCGCCTTCAACGCGGTGCTGGGACCGGGCGACGTCATGTTGCCGAAGGCATTGCCGACGGTCAGCCGCGACTACAACCACGACGGCGACATCGTGATCGGCCGGCTGGCCGATGGCGCCGACGTGGCCACCGTGGCGGCGCAGGCCGATGCGAGCGAACGGACGATGTTCCGTGACATGGGCATGGGCGGCAACTGGAAACGCCCGCGCTTCGGCGCCGAGCCGCTGGCGGCGGCCTACCAGCAGGACGTGCGCCCGATGCTGATGCTGTTCATGGCCAGCGCGGCGCTGGTGCTGCTGATCGCGCTGGTCAACCTGACCAACCTGATGCTGCTGCGCGCGTTGTCGCGCAACCACGACGCGGCAGTGCGCAGTGCGCTCGGTGCACCGCTGCTGCGATTGATGCTGCCGGCGCTGGGCGAAGGCCTCCTGATCAGTGGCTGTGGCGCCCTGCTCGGCATGGCGCTGGCCACCGCCGGGCTGGCGCTGCTGCAGGGGCGCATCCCCCCGGTGTGGCTCTGGGGCGGTCGCGTGCACATCGGCATCGCGGACTGGGGGCTGGCGCTTGGGGTGGGGCTGCTGGGCGCGCTGCTGGCCGCCGTGCTCGGCTTGTGGCGCAGCCGCACGGCGGCCTCGTTGGAGGAACTGCGCGAAGGCGGCCGCAGCGGCATCGGTGTGCGCAGCGGTCGTTTCAGCCGTGTGCTGGTGGTGGCGCAGGTGGCGCTGGCCGCGGTCCTGCTGTTTGCCGCGGGGGTGTTCATGCATGCGCTCTATGACGCGTCACGTGCGCAGCTTGGCTACGTCGCCGACAACGTGCTCACCTTCGAACTGGCCCCGGTCAGGGATCACTACCCGGATACCGCCGCCATGCTCGACCTCACGCGCCGGCTTGAGGATCGACTGGACGCGATACCGGGCGTGACCGACGTGGCGGTAACGACCAACCTGCCGACCAGCGACGACATGTACGGCCAGTTCAACAACGGCATGCGCACGTCGGGCGACGACCACTTCGAAGCCCAGTTGCACGGCGTCAGTGCCGGCTTTTTCCGGTTGTTCGCGATCCCGCTGCATGAAGGCCGGGATTTCACCAGGGGGGACATGCGCGCGGGCGAGCCGGTGGCCATCGTCAGTCAGGACCTGGCCGACGCGTACTACGACGGCCACGCGCTCGGGCAGGTGATCGGTGTGGAGCGGCCTAATGATCCGCCGGTGCACGCGCGCATCGTCGGCGTGGTCGGCAACACCTACCAGCGTGGCCCGCTGCATCCCGGACAGCCGGTGGTGTATCTGCCGCTGGCGCAGATGCCGGCGCCGCAGATGGCGATCCTCCGCCAGTTGGAGTCGCTGCGCTTCGCCCTGCGCGGCCACGGCAACCCGGCCGACTGGCGCGCGGGCGTACACGCGGCACTGGCCGAGGTCGCGCCGGAACAGCCGATCGCCAGGATGCGCACGATGCGCAGCATCGTCGAGCAGACCACCGCCAATGCCCGGCTCAACCTGTTGCTGATCGGCGTGTTCGCCACGCTGGCGCTGCTGCTGGCGGTGGCCGGAGTCTATGCGGTGATGGCCGTGGTAGTGGCCGCGCGCGAGCGTGAGTTCGGCGTGCGCCAGGCCCTGGGGGCGCCCCCGGGGCGACTGGCGCGGCTGGTACTGCGCAGCGGCCTGGGGCAGATCGCCATCGGCCTGCTGATCGGCGTCGCCGCCGCGTTGGCCCTGTCGCACGCGCTGTCCGCCCTGCTCATGACGCTGCTCAACCGGGGCGGCGGTTTTGACGTGGCCACGGTGGTCGGCGTCAGCACGGTGCTGGCCGCGGCGGGCCTGCTGGCCTGCCTGCTGCCGGCCTTGCGCGCGGCGCGGGTGGCGCCGATGCGCGCCTTGCGGGGGGAATGACCATGCTCGTGCGCGAATGCTGGGAAGCACTGCGCCGCCTGCGGCGGCGGCCGGGCTATGCGCTGCTGTCGGTGGCGGTGCTGGGCGTGGGGCTGGGGGTGGTGCTGTTCCTGTTCAGCCTGATCAACACGCTGATCGTCGAACCGCTGCCCGTGCCGCATCCCGCGCGCGTCATGGCCCTGGGCCGGCCTTCGCACAACGGTAACGGCATCGCCACGCTGGACAGCGACCCGTACCTGGCCTTGCGCGGCCATCTGCGCAGCATCGACCTGATGGGCGCCTACGTGCCGATCGGCGTGGGAGTGGACATGGGCAGCGGCGCCACGTACCACGCGGGCAGCCGCATGACCGCTTCGATGATGCCGTTGCTGGGCATCGAGCCCTTGCTGGGGCGTACCCTCCTGCCCGCGGACGAGGCGGCCGGCGCGCCGGACGTGGCGCTGCTCGGCGAAACCCTGTGGCGGCACGCCTTCAAGGCCGATCCGCACATCCTCGGCCGCGCCGTGCGGGTGAACGGCGACTGGGTCACGGTGGTGGGCGTGGTGCCCGCGCAGGCGACCAGCATGCCGGTGACCGGCAACCAGGTCTGGCTGCCGTTGAAGCTGCAGCCGGGGCAGCACCGCGCCCTGTGGGGCGTGGCCCGTCTGGCGCCGGGAACGTCGCTGGCACAGGCACGGGCGGAACTGGATGCCTGGGATGCCCGCCTGCAGGCGGCGCTGCCGACCGGGAAGCGCACGCGCGGCGTCACGATCAAGCCGTGGAAGTTCAGCTTCGTGCCCGAGGACATGCGCCGCTGGGTGTGGCTGATGTTCGGCGCGGCCACGCTGGTGCTGCTGCTGGCGTGCGTCAACGTGGCCAACCTGCAACTGGTACAGACGCTGCGGCGGCAACACGAATTGGCGTTGCGCGGCGCGCTCGGCGGCGGCCGTGCGCGGCTGATGGTCGGCACGCTGGCGGAGAGCCTGCTGGTGAGCGTGGCGGCGCTGGCGGTGGCGCTGCCCATCGTGCACTGGGGCAACCGCTGGATCGTCTCGCTGTACTTCGCCAATGCGCCGGACAGCGCCGCTTTCCGGCATTTCGGCCTCGACGCCCGCGTGCTTGCCGCCGCGCTGGCCGCCGCCGTGCTCAGCACGACGCTGGCCGGATTGATCCCCGCATGGCGCGCCTCGCGCGCCGACCTGCAGGACGCGCTGCGCGACGGCGGCAAGGGCTCCGGCGGCGGCTTTGCCCGCATGGCCAGGGTCATGGTGGTGGCGGAGGTCGTGCTCACCGTGGTGTTGCTGGTGGGCGCAGGGACCTTCGTGCGCGCGGTGGACAGCGTGCTCTCGCAGCCGGTGGCGGGGGCCGCGCATGCCGCCGAGGTACTCACCGCGAGCGTGATGCTGCCGCCGGCCGGCTATGCCGACGACGCCAGGCGCATCCGCTTCTTCGACGGGGTGGTCGAGCGTTTGCGGCAGGACGCGGGCGCGGTCGACGCCACGGCGTCCGATACCGTGCCCGGCGCCGTGCTGGGCAGCCACGAGGATGTATCGCTGCCGGGCCAGCCGCAACCCGCGGACGGCTGGCCACGGGCGCAGATGGGCATCGTCGATGCGCATTTCCTCGATGTCTACGGCGTGCGCCTGCGCCAAGGCCGTTTCTTCGATGCGCGGGAGCAGGCGCACAGCGCGCCGGCGGCGGTGGTCGATGCCAAGATGGCGCAGGCGATGTGGCCGCACGGCGATGCGCTGGGCCGCCGGCTGGTGCTGTGGCCGGGCCGCGCACAGGCCCGCACGCTGACCGTGGTCGGCGTGATCGAGCCGCTGCAGATGGACGGCTTGCTGGAAAAGCCGCTGCCGGGCATGTTGCTGCCGCTGGACCAGTCAGGCGGCCAGTCGCCGCTGCACGGCGTGGGGCTGGCGGTACGCACGCACGCCGACGCCGGTCGCTTCGAGCGCGCGCTCGCCGACGCGGTGCATGCGGTCGAGCCGCAGGCGGCGGTGTACGACGTGCGCAGCCAGGCCGTGGCGATGGCGCAAGGCCGCGTCGGACTCACCGTGCTCACCGGCGTGTTCGGTGCGCTGGGCCTGGTCGCCTTGCTGCTTGCGGGGGCAGGGCTGTACGGCGTGCTGGCGTTCTCAATGGAGCAGCGGACGCGCGAGATCGGCATTCGCCGCGCGATCGGCGCGGGCCACGGCGCCATCGTGCGCACGGTGGCGCGGCAACTGGCGTGGCAGCTCGGCATCGGGCTGGGCGTGGGCTTCGTGCTGGCGGTGCCGTGGTCGGGCGTGCTGGCCGATCCGGGCCTGCATACCCGCGCCCGCGACCCGGCCGTGTTCGTGCCGGTGCTGCTGGTGGTGCTCGGCGTGTCCGCACTCGCCGCGCTGGTGCCGTTGCTGCGCGCGCTTCGGGTCGATCCGGTGGTGGCGCTGCGCCATGAGTGAGGCGGCATGGTGGGCAAAGCGCCGGCGGGCGGCTACGGTATGCCAACGCAATACCTTTTCATGTCTGGAGCGTGCGATGGCAACTTCGGTCAAGATCGACGAGGACCTCAAGAAACGCATCCAGCACCTGGCCGGGCTGCGCCGACGCTCGGCGCACTGGATCATGCGCGAGGCCATCCAGCAGTACGTCGAGCGCGAGGAAGCGCGCGAGAGTTTCCGGCAGGAGGCGCTGGCTTCGTGGCAGGCCTGTCGGGAAACCGGGCGGCATCTGACCGGCCAGGAAGCGCGTGCATGGCTGGATACCTGGGGCACGGGTGACGAGAAGGAAGCGCCCGGGTGCCACGGGTAATCGTCACGGCGGCAGCAGTGGTGGGACTGGAACGCTGTCGTTCCTTTCCTGGCAGGCAAGGCGCCGGAAGCATCGCGGCGCGCAGCACAGGCCATCGCGCAGCAGCTCCTGCTGCTGGAATCGACGCCGGGCATGGGACGGCCCTTGCCCGATCCGCCGGAACTGCGCGAAGGGGTGGTCGCGTTCGGCGACTCGGGCTACGTGGCTCTTTATCGCCACGTGCCGGAGGAGGATGCCGTGTACGTTCTGGCGTTCCGGCACCAGAAAGAAGCCGGATATTGAGGGGCGCAGGCCCAAGTGCACGATTGAGCGCCGAAACATGACTTCCGATGTGAAAGCGGCCGTCCTGATCGCCGACGACCAGGCCGACGTGCGCGAGGCGCTGCGCCTGCTGCTGAAGGCCGAGGGCCTCGCCAGCATCGGTGTGGCCGACCCGGCGGCGGCGCTGGAGGCGGTGCGCAGGCGCGAGTTCGCCTGCGCGTTGATCGACTGCAACTATTCGCGCGACACCACCTCGGGCGAGGAAGGCCTGGAACTGCTCGAACAGTTGCGCCAGGCCGCCCCCGACCTGCCGGTGGTGGCGATGACGGCGTGGGGCAACGTGCCGCTCACGGTGGAGGCGATGCGCCGCGGCGCCGCCGACTTCATCGAGAAGCCGTGGGACAACGCGCGCCTGGTCAGCGTGCTGCGGGCGCAGATCGCGCTTGGCGAGGGCGCGCGGCGGCAGCGTCGGCTGGAGGCGGAGAACGCGCTGCTGCGCGAAGAGGGCGATGCCGAATTCATTGCCGAGTCGCCGGCGATGCGGCGGGTGCTGGCGCTGGTGGCGCGGGTCGCGCCCAGCGACGCCAACGTGCTGGTGCTGGGCGAGAACGGCACCGGCAAGGGCGTGATCGCGCAGCGCATCCATGCGCTGTCGGCGCGGGCGGCGCAGCCGTTCGTGAAGGTCAACATGGGCGGCATCGCCGAGACGGTGTTCGAGTCGGAGATGTTCGGTCACGTGCGTGGCGCGTTCACCGACGCCAAGAGTGAGCGCATCGGCCGCTTCGAGTTGGCCGACGGCGGCACGCTGTTCCTCGACGAGGTGGGCAACGTGCCGGCCTCGCAGCAGCCCAAGCTGCTGCGCGTGCTGGAGGACGGCGAGTTCGAGCGGCTGGGTTCCTCGCGCACCCAGCGCACCGACGTGCGGCTGATCTCGGCCACCAATGCCGACCTCGCCGCCGACGTGGCCGCCGGCCGGTTTCGCCGCGATCTGCTGTATCGCCTGAACACGCTGGAGATCGTGTTGCCGCCGCTGCGCGAGCGCAGCGACGACATCGTGCCGCTGGCGCGCGCGGCGCTGGCGCGCAGTGGGCAGCGCTACGGGCGTATCGGACTGCGGCTGGCGCCCTCGGCCGAACGCGCGCTGCTGGCCTACGCCTGGCCGGGCAACGTGCGTGAGCTCGGCCACCTGATGGAGCGCGCCGCCTTGCTCGCCGAGCACGACGAGGTGGGCGCCGCGGCGCTGGCTTTTGGCCGCACCGAATCGGCCGATGGCGGCTTCGAGCAGATGACGCTGGAGCAGGCCGAGGGCTGGCTGGTGCGCCGCGCGCTGGAGCGCTTCGACGGCAACCTGCAGCGTGCCGCCGAGGCGCTGGGCATCACCCGTCAGGCGCTGTATCGGCGGCTGGAGAAACACGGCCTGCGCGATCCGGCGGACGCCGACGATGGCGACGCCTGAGCCATCGCCGACGCCACCGGCACGCCCGGCGTCGGCGCGGCTGCCGGCCTATGAGCGGTGCATTCTCGACGGCAGCGTCGTGATCGCCGCGCCGGGTCTGATCGTTGCTGCGGTCCTGCTCAGCGGCCATGCCGCCGTGCATGCGGTCGGGCTCTGGCTGGTGCTCGCCGCGCTGATCGCCACCGCGCTGCTGATCCGCTGGCAGTGCCGCCGCCTGGTCTACCCGCTGCGCACCCTGTCGAGCCTGCTCGATGCGTTGCGCATGGGCGACTACAGCCTGCGCGGCACCGCCGGCGGCGCGCTGGACGACCTGGTCTACGACATCAACGCCCTGGCCGAACGGCTGCAGCAGGAGCGGCTGCAGTTCGAGGAATCCTCCTACCTGCTCGGCAAGACCCTGGCGGCGCTGGACAACGCCGTGCTGGTGTTCGACCAGGACGCGCGCCTGCGTCTGCTCAACCCGGCGGCGCAGCGGCTGCTGCAGGCCGAGCGCCATCAGCTGTTCGGCCGTCTCGCGCAGGATCTCGGCCTGCAGTCGTTGCTGGATCTGCCCTCCGGCCAGCTGGTGAATCATCGCTTCAGCGGACGCAGCGGTCGCTTCGAGATTCGCCATGCGCCGCTGCGCACCGGCGGGCGCAGCGGCCGGCTGCTGGTGATCAACGACGTCGGCCGCGTGCTGCGTGAGGAAGAGCGCCAGGCCTGGCAACGCCTGCTGCGCGTGCTCGGCCACGAAGTGAACAACTCGCTGGCGCCGATCCAGTCGATGGCCGGCACCCTCGCCAGCCTGGCGCTGCGCGAGCCGCTGCCGGAGGACTGGCGTGAGGATTTCCGCGGCGGACTCGAGCTGATCGGCCACCGCGCCGGCGCGCTGTCGCGCTTTCTCGCCAGCTACAGCCGGCTCACCCGGCTGCCACCGCCGCAGCCGGCGGCGGTCGCCTTGCCGGCGCTTCTGGACAAGGTGGCGCGCCTGGAGGCGCGCTGGCCGGTGCAACTGGAGCCCGGTCCATCGGTGACGGTGAACGTGGACGCCGATCAGCTGGAGCAGGCCTTGATCAACCTGGTGCGCAACGCCGTGGAAGCGAGCCTGCCGGTCGAAGGCGAGGTGCTGCTGCGCTGGCGCGAGGAACCGGACTGCGTGGTGATCGAGGTGCTCGACCAGGGCGAGGGGCCACCGGCCAGCGACAACCTGTTCGTGCCGTTTTTCACCACCAAGCCGGGCGGCTCGGGCATCGGCCTCGCGCTGGCGCGCCAGGTGGCGGAGGCTCACGAGGGCGGGGTCAGCCTGCTGGCCCGCACCGATACGCGCGGCGCCGTGGCGACGCTCTGGCTGCCCCGGCCGCCCAACCATCCGGAACCATCGTAGGAGCCCGCCAGCGGGCGAAGCTGTTGCTCTGGTGCCACATCAAAGCCCAAGAGCATCGCCCGCGAGCGGGCTCAGTTGCGGTCGCGATGGTGGACGGTGTCCCTTGCTGGCATGGGTGCATGGCGGCGCGATGCGCGCCCGGGTACGCTCTGGCTCCCACATCGCATGCCGCACCCCATGACCGCTTCCGTCCCGCCCCGCCTGAACCCGCTCGCCCTCTTCATCTTCAGCTCGCGCTGGCTGCAGCTGCCGCTGTACCTGGGGTTGATCGTGGCGCAGTGCGTCTACGTGTTCCTGTTCGGCAAGGAGCTGTGGCACCTGATCCACGAGGCGTCGCACCTGGGCGAGCAGGAGATCATGTTGATCGTGCTCGGCCTGATCGACGTGGTGATGATCTCCAACCTGCTGATCATGGTGATCGTCGGCGGCTACGAGACCTTCGTCTCGCGGCTGGGGCTGGAGGACCACCCGGACCAGCCCGAATGGCTCAGCCACGTGAACGCCTCGGTGCTCAAGGTGAAGCTGGCGATGGCGATCATCGGCATCTCCTCGATCCACCTGCTGAAGACCTTCATCGCCGCCGGTGCGCTCGAAGGGCTGCCGTTCTGCTCGCCCGATGTGCTCGCCACGATGGCCGACGGCATGAATGCCGCCAGCACGCTGAAGTGCTCCACGCTGACCACGGTGGGCGTGATGTGGCAGACCATCATCCACGCGGTGTTCATCGTCTCGGCGATCGGCATCGCCTGGACCGACCGCATCATGCAGGCCGGCGTCGTCCGCGTGCGCGACGGCCACTGACGCTTCTGACGCAAAGTGGGCATGCATGCGAGCCAACAAAAAGCCCGGGAGGCGCGAACCTCCTGGGCTTCTCTACATCACGACCAGCGGACTCAGTGCGGCTGTGCCATGTCGTCCAGCAGCGCCTTGAGGAAGCGCGCCGCCTCGCCGCCGGTGGCGGCGCGGTGGTCGAAGGTGAGGCTGATCGGCATGCGGCGGTGCACTTCGATGCCGCCCATCACCGCCACCACGTCGTGGCTGAGCTTGCCGGCGCCGATGATGGCGACGGTCGGCGGCACCACCACCGGGGTGGCGTACCTGCCCGCGAACATCCCGAAATTCGACAGGCTGATGGTGTAGCCGGACAGCTCCGAGGACGGGATCGAGCGGTCTTCCACCTGGGTGCGCAGGCGCTTGATCGCCGCGCGCACGCCGTGGCCGTCGAGCATGTCGGCGTTGCGCAGGGCCGGCACGAACAGGCCGTCGTCGGTGTCCACGGCGATGCCGATGTCCACGTGCGGGTGCAGGGTGCGGCTGAGGTTCTTGCCGTCGAACCAGGCGTTGAGCGCCGGCACCGCCTTGCAGGCGGCAACGATCGCGCGCACCAGGCGGGCGGTGATGTCCTGCTTGCCGATCCAGGCGTGCAGGTCGGCATCGTCCACCAGGGTGGTCGGCACCACGTTGGCATGGGCTTCGGCCATCACGCGGGCCATGTTCCGGCGCACGCCCTTGAGCTGCTCCGGCTGGCCGCTGGCCTGCACGCTGGGCGGCGCGGTGCGCACCGGCTTGCCGGCGAGCGAGACGGCGGTGCGCTGCTCTTCCCTTCTCCCTTCGGGAGAAGGTGCCCGGTGGGCGGATGAGGGTTCGGGCGAAGCGTAACGCTGCGCGCCGGCCGCACCCTCACCCCCGGCCCCTCTCCCGGCGGGAGAGGGGAGCGGAGCGGAGCCATTCGCGGCGGCGTTCTTCACGTCCTGCAGGGTGACCACGCCATCGGCGCCGCTGGGGCGCACGCGGGCGAGATCGACCTTGAGCTTCTTCGCCAGCGCGCGCACCGCCGGCACGGCCTTGACGCCGCCGATGCTGGCGGCCTGTTCGACGTGCACGTGACTGCCGCTGACCATCGCGCCGACCACGGTGCCTTCGTCCTCGCGGTCCTTGCCGCCGGTCTTGACTTCGCCGCCTTCGTCGGAAGCCACCACTTTCTGGCTGTCATCCGGGGCCGGGCTGCCGACGCTTTTCTTCGGGCCGTGGTGGTGGCCGGTTTCCTGCGATTCGGCGCGCTGCTTGGCGTTCGGGTCAGGCACGAAATCGGCCAGCGCGGCGCCGGTCTCGATGATGTCGCCGGGCGCGCCGTACAGCTTGGTGACCTTGCCGGTGTACGGCGAGGGCACGTCGACCACCGCCTTGGCGGTTTCCATCGAGCACAGCGGCGCGTCGAGCTTGATGCTGTCGCCTTCCTTCACGTGCCACTCGACCACGGTGGCGTCGGGCAGGCCTTCGCCGAGGTCGGGGAGGTAGAACGTCTTGATGTCAGCCATGGTGGTTTTCCGTTGTCTGGCGCGTGTTGCGCAGGCGGGAGATGTCGTGCTTTTGGCCGTCGCGCAGTGCGCGAGCGGCGGGCTTTTGCCTTTCTGCCGTCATTCCCGCGGAAGCGGGAATCCATCTTGCTCGTGTGCCGGAAGATCAAAATGGGTTCCCGCTTTCGCGGGAATGACGTTCGCTCTTTTTGGCCCTTCGCTTAAGAGGCGGCCAGCGTACGCTTGGCCGCATCGACGACGCGCTCCACGCTCGGCAGGTACTTCATCTCCAGGCGGAACAGCGGGATGTGCGTGTCGAAGCCGGTGACGCGCTCGACCGGGGCGAGCAGGTCGTACATGCATTCCTCGGCCAGCCGCGCGGCGATCTCGGCGCCGAAGCCGGCGGTCCTGGGCGCCTCGTGCACGACCACGCAGCGGCCGGTCTTGGCCACCGATTCGGCGATGGTATCGAAGTCCAGCGGGGTCAGCGTGGCCACGTCGATCACCTCGGCGCTGATGCCGTCTTCGGCCAGCGCGTCGGCCGCTTCCAGCGCCTCCTTCACCTGCGCGCCCCAGGTCACCAGGGTGACGTCGGTGCCGTCGCGCAGCACGAAGCACACGTCCAGCGGCAGCGCCTCGCCGTCGTCCGGCACCTCCTCCTTGTACTGGCGGTAGATGCGCTTGGGCTCGAAGAACATCACCGGGTCGGGATCGCGGATCGCCGCCAGCAGCAGGCCGTAGGCGCGCGCCGGCGAAGAGGGCATCACCACGCGCAGGCCGGGGATGTTGGTGAACAGGTGCTCGTTGGCCTCGGAGTGGTGCTCCGGCGCGCGGATGCCACCACCCCAAGGCGCACGGAATACCGCCGGCACGGTCAGGCGGCCGCGGGTGCGGTTGCGCATGCGCGCGGCGTGACAGGCGATCTGCTCCATCATCGGGTAGATGAAGCCCTCGAACTGCGCCTCGGCCACCGGCTTCATGCCCTGCACCGCCAGGCCGACGGTGACGCCGGCGATGGTGGTCTCGTCCAGCGGCGTGTCGAGCACGCGCAGCTCGCCGAACTTCTCCTGCAGGCCCTGGGTGGCGCGGAACACGCCGCCGTTGACGCCGACGTCCTCGCCCAGCACCACGACCGAGTCGTCGTGCTTCATTTCGTAGGCGAGCGCCTGGGTGACGGCTTCGATGAGAGTGATCTGTGCCATGGCTCAGTGGCCCTTCCTGGATGCGAGTTGGGATTCGAGCGAGAGGACATAGTCGCGCTGCCTGGCGAGATCGGCGGGAACCTCGGCGAAGGTGTAGTCGAACATCGCCGTGACCGGCTGGGTCTTGGTCTGCAGGTAGGCGTTCACCTCGTTGTCCATCCAGTCGTCGCACTCGGCCTTCCAGGCTTCTTCCCTGGCGTCGTCCCACACGCCCTTGGCGACCAGCCAGTGGCGCAGACGCTTCATCGGCTCCTTCGCCCAGCCGTCCTTCACTTCCTGCTCGCCGCGGTAGCGGCGCGCGTCGTCGGCGGTGGTGTGGTCGCCGAGGCGGTAGGTGACCGCCTCGATCACGCTGCCGCCCTCGCCGTTGCGCGCGCGCTCGAGCGCATCTTCCATCGCCTTGCGTACCGCGATGATGTCGTTGCCGTCGACCTGGATGCAGTACAGGCCGGCGGCGATGCCCTTCTGTGCCAGCGTCGGCGCGCCGGACTGGATCTTGCGCGGCACCGAGATCGCCCACTGGTTGTTGACGATCACCGCCACCAGCGGCAGGTTCTGCGCGCCGGCGATGTTGATGGCGCCGTAGAAGTCGCCCTTGGACGAACCGCCGTCGCCGATGGTGCACACCGCCACGCGCTTCTCGCCGCGGATCTTGAACGCCAGTGCCGAACCGGCCGCGTGCAGGCACTGCGTGCCGATCGGCACCGACCAGGCGAAATCGTGCCGCGCCGGCTCGTTCTGGTAGTCGTTGCCGCGCTCGTCGCCGCCCCAGTACATATAGACCTCGCGCGGCTGCACGCCGCGATAGAGCTGTGCGCCGTATTCGCGATAGCTCACCGCCAGCACGTCCTCGGGCCGCATCGCGCTGCCGATGCCGACATGCGCGGCCTCGTGGCCGAGGCAGCTGGCGTAGGTGCCGAGCTTGCCGGTGCGCTGCAGGGCGATCGACTTGGCGTCGAACACGCGGGTGGACAGCATCAGCTTGTACAGCTCGACCATGTGGTCGAGATTCCTGGTGAATTCGGGTAGATCCTTGCGAACCTCGTTGCCCTCGGCATCGAGGTACTGCAGGTATTCGATCTCAAACTTGGCGGCAATCGACACGAGTCGCTCCGGAAGTGGACAAAAATGGCGGGGGCGGCAGGACGCGGGTCGGGGAAACGCCCGCAGGCACGCAAATGTCCCAAAAAATCCTGCAATTGATAGCAGGCGGCGATGTTGCATCGCAAGGCACGGCGCAGCATGCGCGCCGGTACGGAGGGCCCCGGATCGCCTTCGCGACCGGTTCCGGGCGCGGATGTCGGGGTCGACGCCGAAGGCATCGCCACCCCCCCCCGATCCCCGTTCGCCCCGAGCGCAGGCGGGTAGCGCCGAAGTCGTAGAGCCAGTGCCGCCATTCAGGCGCTTCGACTTCGCTCGCTGGCGCAAGCTACGCTCAGCGCGAGCGGGGTGGCGGCGACCGGGTCGGGTATGGTCGGGTTCGGCGCGCCGGAGTCTGGCGTGGGCGGATGCACTTTAATTACGGCGATGAGGCAACCATGACGGACAACCGGCGCGACCTCGAAGCAGGTATCGAAACCGACCTGCAGGGGCGCCTCACCTACGGCGGCTACCTGCGGCTGGACGTGCTGCTGTCGGCGCAGCAGCCGCGCAGCGAGCCACCGCACCACGACGAGATGCTGTTCATCGTGCAGCACCAGGTGAGCGAGCTGTGGATGAAGCTGATGATCCACGAGCTGCGCGCGGCGATCGATTTCCTGCAGCGCGACCAGGTGTGGCAGGTGCGCAAGGTGCTGGCGCGCTGCAAGTCGGTGCTGCGCCAGCTGGTCGAGCAGTGGGCGGTGCTGGAGACGATGACGCCGTCGGAATACCTGGAGTTCCGCGAGACGCTGGGGCCGTCGTCCGGCTTCCAGTCGCTGCAGTACCGGGTGATGGAGTTCGTGCTGGGCAACAAGAACGCGGCGATGCTCCAGGTGTTCGACCACGACCCGGCGGGGCAGGCGCAGCTGCGCGCGGTGCTGGAGGCGCCGAGCCTGTACGACGAGTTTCTGTGCTATCTGGCGCGGTTCGATCACGCGGTGCCGGGCCGGCACCTGGCGCGCGACTGGCGCGAGCCGCACGTGGCCGATCCGGCGCTGCTGCCGGTGTTCGAGCGCATCTACGGCGATACCGACCGCTACTGGCGCGAGTACGCGCTGTGCGAGGACTTCGTCGACCTGGAGACGCAGTTCCAGCTGTGGCGGTTCCGCCACATGCGCACGGTGCAGCGGATCATCGGCTTCCGCCGCGGCACCGGCGGCTCGTCCGGGGTGGCGTTCCTGAAGAAGGCGCTGGAACTGGAGTTCTTCCCCGAGCTGTTCGAGGTGCGCACGACCTTGCGCCCCGGGGTTGATCAGGGCATCCCCCGCGGCGGCTGACGCGGCAGCCCGCCTCTGGCACGATCCGGCGACCTCCCGGGGGCCAGACCACCATGACCGATACCTCCACCGCCGTGTCGAGCGCGGCGCCCGACTTCCCGCAGCTGTTCGGCCATCCGCGTCCGTTGTGGATGCTGTTCATGACCGAGTTCTGGGAGCGCTTCGCGTTCTACAGCGTGAGCTGGGCGCTGACGCTGTACATCGTGGCGCAGTTCTTCCACGGCGATCCCGCCGGCCAGGCCTGGGCCAGTGGCATCTTCGGTGCGTACACCGCGCTGATCTACGCCACCGGCATCTTCGGCGGCTACGTGGCGGACAAGCTGATCGGCTACCAGCGCTCGATCCTGATCGGCGCGGCGGTGATGGCGGCGGGCCTGTTCGCGTTGGCGGTGCCGACCAAGCCGCTGTTCCTGCTCGGGCTGTCGCTGGTGATCGTGGGCGACGGCCTGTTCAAGCCGAACATCTCCTCGATGGTCGGCCAGCTCTACGGGGTGGATGACCCGCGCCGCGACCGCGGCTTCACGCTGTTCTACATGGGCATCAACGCCGGCGCCTTCGTCGCGCCGCTGCTCACCGGCTGGATGGCGGCGCAGTTCACCGACACACCGCTGGAGCAGAACTACAAGCTGGTGTTCATCGCCGCCGGCGTGGGCATGGTGCTGAGCTTCGCCTGGTTCTGGTTCGGCCGGCGCAGCCTGGGCAGCGTAGGTCGGCCAGCGGCGGACAGGACCGGGGCCGGGCGCTCGATCGGCGTGATCGCCGGCGCCCTGCTGGCGGTGCCGGTGATCTACGGGCTGCTCTCCCAGATCGGCCCGATCGGGCTGCAGTGGATGCTCGGCCTGCTGTTCATCGGCATCTCCGTGCTGCTGCTGGCCGAGGCGGCGCGGCACGACACCGTGCAGGTGCACCGGGTGATCGCGATGCTGATCATCTTCGCCTTCAACGTGCTGTTCTGGATGTTCTATTTCCAGCTCGGCACTTCGTTCAACTTCCTCGCCGAAAACCTGGTGGATCGGAAGATGTTCGGTGGCTGGACGTTCCCGGTGGGCTGGTTCCAGTCGGTGAGTCCGCTGGCGATCCTCGCGCTGGCGCCGCCGCTCACGCTGGTGTGGGGCTGGCTGGCCAAGCGCAACGCCGAGCCGTCGATCCCGCGCAAGTTCGGCCTGGGGCTGATCTTCAACGGGCTGGGTTTCGCCGTGCTGATGTTCGCGCTGTCACGGCTGCTGGGGCCGGCCGGGCTGATTCCGTTCTGGCCGCTGGCGGCGTGCTACGTGCTGCAGACCACCGGCGAGCTGTGCCTGTCGCCGATCGGCCTGTCGATGGTGACGAAGCTGGCGCCGCCGCGGCTGGTCGGCGCGGCGATGGGCGGCTGGTTCCTCTCGCTCGCCGTGGGCGGCAACCTGTCGGGCCTGCTGGCCAGCTCGATCAGCGGCAGTACCGGCATGACCGCCGCCTCGGCGCTGGGCGGTTTCACCTTCGGCTTCTGGCTGCTGGCCGGGGCGGGTGCCTTCCTGCTGCTGGTGTCGCCGCTGGTCAACCGGCTGATGCACGGAGTGAAGTGAGCCTGGCGAAGAACCTGTAGGAGCGCACCCTGTGCGCGAACGCCTTTGGCTTTGATATCGATCAGGAGCAAAGGCGTTCGCGCACAGGGTGCGCTCCTACAGGGCGGGTGCGCGATTGTTCCGCCGGCATGGGTCGCTGGTCGGGCTCTGGCGTTGTCGTCTTCTGCTGCGTCCGGTTTTTCCGGTCATCCAGGGTGCATTCGCCATCCCGACCAGCTACGGTTCCGCAATATTTTGCGAATCAGGGGGCTGTATGACCGACACCGCCACGCCGGCCGCGACCGCGCCGGAGTACCCGCAGACCCTGGGCCATCCGCGCCCGCTGTGGATGCTGTTCATGACCGAGTTCTGGGAGCGTTTCGCGTTCTACGGCATCCGCTGGGCGCTGACGCTCTACATCGTCGCGCAGTTCTTCGACGGGGATGCCGCCGGCCAGGGCTACGCCAGCCGCACCTATGGCGCCTATCTGGCGCTGGTGTATGCCACCGCGGTGTTCGGCGGCTACGTGGCCGACAAGATCATCGGCTACCAGCGTTCGATCCTGCTCGGCGCGGTGGTGATGGCCTCGGGCCTGTTCCTGATCATGTGGCCGAACCAGTCGGTGTTCCTGCTCGGACTCTCCACGGTGATCGTCGGCAACGGCCTGTTCAAGCCGAACATCTCCTCGATGGTCGGCCAGCTCTACGGGGTGGATGACCCGCGCCGCGACCGCGGCTTCACGCTGTTCTACATGGGCATCAACGGTGGCGCGCTGGTGGCGCCGCTGCTGACCGGCTGGCTGGCCAGCGTGCTGAGCCACGCCCCGATGCAGCAGAACTACCGCGCCGTGTTCCTGGCCTCTGGCGTGGGCATGCTGCTGAGCCTGGTCTGGTTTGCCATCGGTCGTCGCAGCCTGGCCGGCATCGGCCGCCCGCCCGCGGACCAGGCCGGGATGGCGCGTGTGGCCTACGTGGTGATTGGCGTGATCGTGGCGATCCCGCTGGTGTATCTGCTGATGGCCAGGGTCGGTGCGCTGGGGCTGCAGTGGCTGCTGAGCGCGATCTTCGTGGGCGTGGGCGCCATGCTGATCGTCGAGGCGCTGCGCACGGGCACGGTGCAGGTACATCGGGTGATCGCGATGCTGATCATCTTCGCCTTCAACGTGCTGTTCTGGATGTTCTTCGAGCAGGCCGGCAGCTCGTTCAACTTCCTGGCCCAGCACATCGTCGACCGGCGCCTGTTCGCTGGCTGGGAGTTCCCGATCGGCTGGTTCCAGTCGGTCAACCCGGTGGCCATCGTGCTGCTGGCGCCGCTGGTGTCGCTGGGATGGGCGTGGCTGTACCGCAAGGGGGCGGAGCCTTCGATTCCGCGCAAGTTCGGCCTGGGCCTGCTGTTCAACGCGATCGCCTTCGTGGTGCTGATCTACGCGCTGTCCAGTCTCGTCAGCACGGACGGGCAGATTCCTTTCTGGCCCCTGGTGCTGGTGTACGTGCTGCAGACCGTCGGCGAGCTGTGCCTGTCGCCGATCGGCCTGTCGATGGTGACCAAGCTGGCCCCGGCGCGCCTGGTGGGCCTGGGCATGGGGGGCTGGTTTCTTTCCACGGCGATCGGCAACAACCTGTCGGGCCTGTTCGCCGGGCACGTCAGCGGCGAAAGCGGCATGACGGTGGCTTCGGCCCTGTCCGGCTTCACCTTCAGCTTCTGGCTGTTGCTGGGTGCATCCCTGGTGCTGCTGGCGCTCGCGCCGCTGATCAACCGGCTGATGCACGGGGTCAAGTGATCGAGTGAGGAGTGAGAGAAGGCGGGGCGCTTCCCGCTGCCTGCTCGCTCACGCTTCGTCCCGGTGCTTTGTCTGACGTGAAAGTCGCTGCTGCCGGATACCGGCGTGGAGCGAGAATCGCTCCCTCTCACTCCTCACTCCTCTTCACTCACTCCTGCTTCCTCGTTCCTGCAGCTTGTCCAGGATGCGCACCAACCAGCGTCGTTCCTCTTCGTCGAGCTTGTCCAGCACGGCCTGCTCGCGCGCGCGCGCCATCGGCGCGACCACCTCGTGGATGGCCCAGCCTTCCTCGGTGAGGTCGAGCACCGAGCGGCGCTTGTCGTTGTCGTCCATGTGCCGGCTGACCCGGCCGGCCTCCACCAGTCGCGCCAGCGCGCGGCTCACGGCCACCTTGTCCATCGCGGTGCGGTCGGCCACCTGGCGCGCGGACAGTCCCTCGTAACGGGCCAGCACGGCCATCACGCGCCACTCGGTCATGCTCAGGTCGTAGCGCTGCTGGTAGTCGTCGGCGATGCCCTGGCTGATCGTGTTGGACAGGATCGACAGCCGGTACGGCAGGAAATGCTCCAGCTGCAGCGGGGCATGCTGAAGGCCGGGTGGCGTGGTTTTGCGGGGGGTGGTCACGGCGGCAACGTTCCTTGCATTTGGTTACATATGCAACTATAACAATGGGCTCATGCGGTCTTTCCCGCCGGCAGATCATGCTGGCGCAGCCGCATCCGTGACATTAGCGCAGCCAATGCAGGAGAGCGCCATGACCGCCCAGCCCAACCTCGCCCGGCCCCATCCCACCCGGCCCAATCCCGGCATGCAGGTGACCACGTTCGAGAACCCGATGGGCATCGATGGTTTCGAGTTCGTCGAGTTCGCCGCCCCGGCCGGTCAGGCGGCCGCGATGCACGACCTGTTCAGGCGCATGGGCTTCTCCGCCGTGCTGCGCCACAAGACGCGCGCGATCACCGTGTACCGGCAGAACGGCGTGAACTTCCTGCTCAACGAGGCGCCCGATTCCTTCGCCGCCGACTTCGCCGCCCAGCACGGCCCCAGCGCCTGCGGCTTCGCGATCCGCTTCAGGAAGCCTGGCGACGAGGTGCTGGCCGCGGTGCTGGCCAACGGCGGCGAAGCGGTGCAGCACAAGGCCGACACCCGCGCGGTGCACGCGCCGGTGGTCAAGGGCATCGGCGACTGCATGCTGTACCTGGTGGACCGCTACGGCGCCGCCGGCAGCATCTACGACGGCGACTACGAGCCGGTGCCGGGCGCCGAGCCGAACCCGAAGGGCGTCGGGCTCACCTTCATCGACCACCTCACCCACAACCTCTACTTCGGCAACATGCAGAAGTGGTCGGACTACTACGAGCGCCTGTTCAACTTCCGCGAGATCCGCTACTTCGACATCAAGGGCGCCAAGACCGGCCTGGTGTCCAAGGCGATGACCGCGCCGGACGGCATCGTGCGCATCCCGCTCAACGAGTCCAGCGACCCGAAGAGCCAGATCAACGAGTACCTCGACGCGTACCACGGCGAAGGCATCCAGCACATCGCCTGCTTCACCGACGACATCTACGCCACGGTGGAGGCGATGCGCGCGCAGGGCGTGGAATTCCTGGACACGCCGGACGCCTACTTCGACGTCATCGACCAGCGCATCCCCGACCACGGCGAAGACGTGCCGCGCCTGCGCGCGAACAAGATCCTGATCGACGCCGACCCGGACACCAAGCAGCGCAAGCTGCTGCAGATCTTCACCCAGAACTGCGTGGGGCCGATCTTCTTCGAGATCATCCAGCGCAAGGGCAACGAAGGCTTCGGCGAGGGCAACTTCCAGGCGCTGTTCGAGTCGATCGAGCGCGATCAGATGAAGCGCGGGGTGCTCTGATCTTGAGCCCCTCTCCCGCCGGGAGAGGGGTGGGGTAGAGGGTACGGTCATGCCGGGACACATCAAGCCACCACTGCCCACAAACAAGCTGAAGCGCAGGGTGCTTTGATCTTGAGCCCCTCTCCCGCCGGGAGAGGGGTGGGGGAGAGGGTACGGTCATGCCGGGACACATCAAGCCACCACTGCCCACAAACAAGCTGAAGCGCGGGGTGCTTTGATCTTGAGCCCCTCTCCCGCCGGGAGAGGGGTGGGGGAGAGGGTACGGTCATGCCGGGACACATCAAGCCACCACTGCCCACAAACAAAAAGCAGCAGGCACGGGATCTTCGGCAGCGCGGCACGGATGCCGAGCAAAGGCTCTGGTTCCACTTGCGCGCGGGAAGGCTCCATGGGTTCAAATTTCGACGCCAGCATCCGGTTCCGCCGTACGTGGTGGATTTCTATTGCGAGGCGTGCAAGCTGGTGGTGGAACTCGATGGCTCGCAACATGACGAGACCGGGGATGCACCGCGTACCCGGTTCCTTCAATCCCTGGGCCTTGAGGTGCTGCGCTACTGGGACAATGAGGCGCTTCAACACACCGATAAGGTGCTCGCGTCCATCCTGAGCGCCTGCGAAAACCGAACCCTCACCCCAACCCCTCTCCCGGCGGGCGAGGGGCTCAAGAGCGAAGAGCGATGAGCGCGATGCGGCGAACCCTCACCCCGACCCCTCTCCCGGCGGGCGAGGGGCTCAAGAGCGAAGATCGATGAGCGCGATGCGGCGAACCCTCACCCCAACCCCTCTCCCGACGGGCGAGGGGCCTACGAGCGAAGAGCGATGAGCACGATGCAATCGAGCGGCTACCAATCCGGCTTCGGCAACGAGTTCGCCAGCGAGGCGCTGGCGGGCGTGCTGCCCGTGGGACAGAACTCGCCGCAGCGCGTGGCGTACGGTCTCTATGCCGAGCAGATCTCCGGCACCGCGTTCACCGCGCCGCGGCGCGAGAACCGGCGCAGCTGGCTGTACCGGATCCGCCCGGCGGCGATGCACAAGCCGTTCGCGCCGCTGGCGCACGCGACGTTCCACAACCGCTTCGACGAGGCGCCCGCCACGCCCAACCAGCTGCGCTGGGACCCATGGCCGATGCCGACGGCGCCCACCGATTTCCTCGACGGCCTGGTCACCATCGCCGGCAACGGCGGCGCGGCGGAGCAGGCTGGCGTGGGCATGCACGTCTATGCGGCGAACCGCTCGATGCAGGGGCGCTATTTCTACGACGCCGACGGCGAGTTGCTGATCGTGCCGCAGCTGGGGCGGCTGCGGCTGGCCACCGAGTTCGGCGTGCTGGACGTGGCGCCGCTGGAGATCGCGGTAATCCCGCGCGGCGTGCGCTTCCGCGTCGAACTGCTGGATGGCGAGGCGCGCGGCTACGTGGCGGAGAACTTCGGCGCGCTGCTGCGGCTGCCGGACCTCGGTCCGATCGGCGCCAACTCGATGGCGTTGCCGCGCGACTTCCTGGCGCCGCTGGCGGCGTACGAGGACGTCGAGGGCGACTTCAAGCTCGTCGCGAAATTTCAGGGTGCGCTGTGGCAGGCCGACATCGGCCACTCGCCGTTGGACGTGGTGGCCTGGCACGGCAACTACGCGCCGTACAAGTACGACCTGACCCGCTACAACACGGTCGGCTCGATCAGCGTGGACCATCCGGACCCGTCGATCTTCACCGTGCTCACCTCGCCCAGCGACACCCCCGGCACCGCCAACATGGATTTCGTGATCTTCCCGCCGCGCTGGCTGGTGGCCGAGCACACCTTCCGCCCGCCGTACTTCCACCGCAACGTGGCCAGCGAGTTCATGGGCCTGATCGAAGGTGCCTACGACGCCAAGGCCGGCGGCTTCGCGCCCGGTGGCATGAGCCTGCACAACTGCATGAGCGGCCACGGCCCGGATGCGGCCAGCTTCGAGAAGGCCAGCGCCGCCGACGTGAGCCGGCCCGACCACCTCACCGGTACCATGGCCTTCATGTTCGAGACGCGCAAGGTGATCCGCCCCACCACGCTGGCGCTGTCCGCGCCGCAGCTGCAGGACGACTACTACACCTGCTGGCAGGGCATCGCGAAGCACTTCGCCGGCCCGGGTTGATGTCGTGATGCATGCGCATCATGATGCAATCTCCCGTGAAGGAGCCGGATCATGCGAACCACCATCGACATCCCCGAGCGCGACCATGCCCTGTTCGCCAGCCTTGCTCGCGCGCAGCGCACCAGCCTCAGCAAGCTGGTGGTGGAACTGGCGCGCCGCGGGCTGCAGGCGCCCGCGACCGTGGTCGAAGCCACGCCGGCCTACCGGGTTGATCCACAGACCGGGCTGGGCGTGTTCCGCTCCGGCCGTCCGATCACCATCGACGATGTCAAGGCGCTGGACGACGAATGCTGACGCGTCTGCTCGACGCCAACGTGCTGATCGCGCTGTTCGACGCCGATCACGTGCACCACGAGGTGGTGCGCGATTGGTTCATCGCCACCAGGGGGCCGTTCGCCACTTGTCCGATCGTGCAGGGCGCGCTGGTGCGCTGGATCGTGCGCATCGAAGGCCGCGCCGGTACGGAGCTTGCCCAGCGCGAACTGGCGCGGCTGGCGGCCGATACGCGCCATCGTTTCTGGCCCGATGCCGTCTCGTACGCCAGCGTCCCGTGGCACGGCGTACTCGGTCACCGGCAGGTGACCGACGCCTATCTTGCGGCACTGGCACGCCACCATGGCGGCTGTCTGGCCACGCTGGACCGTGGCATGGCGGCGCTGCACCCCGACGTGGTCCAACTGATACCGACGTAAGGAACAGACGATGAAACTGGGTTCGTTGAAGGAGGGCGGCCGCGACGGCACGCTGATCGTCGTCAGCCGCGACCTCACCCACGCCGCGCGCGCCACCGCCATCGCGCCGACGTTGCAGGCGGCGCTGGATGATTGGCACAACGCCGCGCCGCGCCTCAACGCGCTGTACGACGAGGTGAATGCCGGCACTGCCGAGGGCCGCTTCGCGCTGGACTTCAACGCGCTGGCCGCACCGCTGCCGCGCGCCTACGAGTTCGTCGACGGCTCGGCCTACCTGCCGCACGTGGAGCGCGTGCGCAAGGCGCGCGGCGCCGAGGTGCCGGCGAGCTTCTACACCGACCCGCTGATGTACCAGGCGACCAGCGCCGGTTTCCTGGGGCCGCGCGATCCGGTGGTGGTGTCCAGCGAGGACTACGGCATCGACCTGGAGGCCGAGGTGCTGGTGGTGACCGACGACGTGCCGATGGCGGTGACGCCGGCGCAGGCCGCCGAGCACATCCAGCTCGTGGGCCTGGTCAACGACGTCAGCCTGCGCGGGTTGATCCCCGGGGAGCTGGCCAAGGGTTTCGGCTTCCTGCAGTCCAAGCCGCGCTCGGCGCTGTCGCCGGTATTCGTGACACCGGACGAACTGGGCGAGGCGTGGAAAGACGACAAGCTGCACCTGCCGATGCGCACCTGGATCAACGGCCAGTGGTTCGGCGAGGCCGAGTGCGGCGTGGACATGCAGTTCAACTTTGCCCAGCTGGTGGCGCATGCGGCCAGGACGCGCCCGCTCACCGCCGGCACCCTGGTCGGCTCCGGCACCATCGCCAACCAGGACACCGCCAAGGGCGCCTCCTGCCTGGCCGAGCAGCGCACGGTGGAGACGCTGCGCGACGGCCAGCCGGCCACGCCGTTCCTGAAGTACGAGGACACCGTGCGCATCGAGGTCACCGATGCGCAGGGGCATTCGATCTTCGGTGCCATCGAGCAGGTGATCGCGCCGCTGAAGGCGTGATCGCGGCGCGGCCGCGGGCCGTGGCATGCGGAGTGATCGCCTGCGGATCCGCCGGCTGCGCGCGGCCGCGTCATATGCATAGGCGCACTCGTTATCACGCCTGCGGGCGCGGCTGGCTAGAATCGGCGGTCATATGACCGGATCGCCCATGACGCCCGTTGCTCCGCCTGCCCACGTCTCCCACCTCGCGCGGCTGGAGGCCGAGAGCATCCACATCCTGCGCGAGGTGGCGGCCGAGTTTGCCAACCCGGTGATGATGTATTCGGTCGGCAAGGATTCCTCGGTGCTGCTGCATCTGCTGCAGAAGGCGTTCCATCCCGCCCCGCCGCCGATCCCGCTGCTGCACGTGGACACCACCTGGAAATTCCGCGAGATGATCGCCTTCCGCGACCGCCGCGCGGCCGAGGTGGGCGCCAGGCTGATCGTGCACATCAACCAGGAAGGCGTACGCCAGGGCGTCGGCCCGTTCACCCACGGCGCCACCGTGCATACCGACGTGATGAAGACGCAGTCGCTCAAGCAGGCGCTGGACAAGTACAAGTTCGACGCGGCCATTGGCGGTGCCCGTCGCGACGAGGAAAAGTCCCGCGCCAAGGAGCGCGTGTTCTCGTTCCGCAACGCGCAGCACCGCTGGGATCCGAAGCGCCAGCGCCCGGAGCTGTGGAACCTGTACAACGGCCGCATCGCCAAGGGCGAGAGCGTGCGCGTGTTCCCGCTCTCGAACTGGACCGAGTTGGACATCTGGCTCTACATCTATCGCGAGGCGATCGAGGTGCCGTCGCTGTACTTCGCCGCGCCGCGCCCGGTGGTGGAGCGCGACGGCGCGCTGATCATGGTGGACGACGAGCGCCTGCCGCTTGAACCCGGCGAGCAGCCGCAGATGCGCAAGGTGCGCTTCCGCACGCTGGGCTGCTATCCGCTCACCGGCGCCATCGAATCGGAAGCCGACGACCTGCCCAAGGTGATCCAGGAGATGCTCATCGCGCGCACTTCCGAACGGCAGGGGCGGGCGATCGACCACGATCCTTCCGCCTCGATGGAGAAGAAGAAGCAGGAGGGGTATTTCTGATGGGCACGGTCTTCCGCGTAGCAAGCGAAATCAGCTCAAGGCCCTCTCCCCGCGGGGGAGAAGGTGGGGTGAGCGACGCCTTGAAGCCCTCTCCCCGCCGGGGAGAGGGTGGGGTGAGGGGCCGGGCTGGCCTCACACCCCAACTCATCGCTGCGCCCGTACCCTCATCCGCCTGCGGCACCTTCTCCCGGGGGGAGAAGGGAAGCGGTGCTTTGAAGCCTGAGGCGAGCTGCACTGCGCGGAGGTATCGCCATGAACGTCATTGATCCGGATCTGTCGCTTGATGCTTATCTCGCGCGCCACGAGGCGAAGGATCTGCTGCGCTTGATCACCTGCGGCAGCGTGGACGACGGCAAGAGCACCCTGCTCGGCCGCCTGCTGTACGACACCAAGCTGCTGTTCGACGACCAGCTCGCCGCGCTGGAGGGCGACAGCCAGCGCCACGGCACGCAGAACGGCGAGCTGGATTTCGCGCTGCTGGTGGACGGCCTGTCGGCCGAGCGCGAGCAGGGCATCACCATCGACGTCGCCTACCGCTTCTTCACCACCGAGCGGCGCAAGTTCATCGTCGCCGACTGCCCCGGCCACGAGCAGTACACCCGCAACATGGCCACCGGCGCCAGCACGGCGGATCTCGCCGTGGTGCTGGTCGATGCGCGCAAGGGCCTGCTGACGCAGACCCGCCGCCACACCTACATCGCCGCGCTGCTGGGCATCCGCCATGTGCTGCTGGCGGTGAACAAGATGGACCTGGTCGGCTACGACGAGACCACCTTCCGCGCCATCGAGGCCGACTACGCGGCGCTGGCGCAGGGCATGGGCATCGCCCAGGTCACCGCGATCCCGGTGTCGGCGCTGCGCGGCGAGAACGTCAGCGCGCGCGCCACCACGATGCCCTGGTTCACCGGCCCCAGCCTGCTCGAACAGCTGGAAACCGTGGCGATCGAACGCCCGGCCGACACGCTGGGCTTTCGCCTGCCGGTGCAGTGGGTGGCGCGGCCGGACCAGAACTTCCGCGGCTATGCGGGGCAGGTGGTCGCCGGCACCATCGCGCCCGGCGACGAGGTGGTGGTGCTGCCCGGCGGCGCGCGCTCGCGCGTGGCGCGCATCGTCACCGCCGACGGCGACCGCAAGCGCGCGGCGACGGGCGACGCGGTCACGCTGACGCTGGAAGACGAGCGCGACATCAGCCGCGGCGACGTGATCGCCGCCGCGCACAACCCGCCGCAGGTGGCCGACCAGTTCGCCGCGCACCTGCTGTGGATGGACGAGTCGGCGCTGCTGCCCGGGCGCGGCTACTGGCTGAAGCTCGGCACGCGCACCGTGGGCGCGCAGATCACCGAGATCAAGCACAAGATCGACGTGAACACGCAGGAGGAGCTGGCCGCCAAGCGGCTGGAGCTCAACGAGGTCGGCTACTGCAATCTTGGCCTGGACCAGCCGATCGCGTTCGAGTCCTACGCGGCCTGCCGCGAGCTGGGCGCGTTCATCCTGATCGACCGCCAGACCAACGCCACGGTAGGCGCCGGCACGCTCGACTTCGCCCTGCGCCGCGCCGACAACATCCACTGGCAGCACCTGGACATCGATCGCGCGGCGCGGGCGCGGATCAAGGGCCAGTCGCCGGCGTGCCTGTGGTTCACCGGCCTGTCCGGCTCGGGCAAGTCCACCGTGGCCAACCTGGTGGAGAAGCGCCTGTTCGCGCTGGGCCGGCACACCTACCTGCTGGACGGCGACAACGTGCGCCACGGGCTCAACCGCGACCTGGGCTTCACCGACGAGGATCGCGTGGAGAACATCCGCCGCGTGGCCGAGGTGGCGAAGCTGATGGTCGACGCCGGCCTGATCGTGCTGGTCTCCTTCATCAGCCCGTTCCGCGGCGAGCGGCGCATGGCGCGCGAGCTGTTCGCGCCGGGCGAGTTCCACGAGGTGTTCGTCGACACGCCGATCGAGATCTGCGAATCGCGCGACGTGAAGGGCCTGTACGCCAAGGCGCGCGCGGGCGGCATCAAGAACTTCACCGGCATCGACTCGCCCTACGAGGTGCCGGAGTCGCCGGAGCTGCATCTGCACGGCGGCGATCAGTCGCCCGAACGGCTGGCCGAGCAGGTGATCGAGGCATTGCTGCGTGCCGAATAGCGATGGCGGCCGCGACAGTCGGGCGGCGGGCTGCGCCTTGCCCTAAGGCGGGATGACGGCCCTGAAAGAGTCGTCAAGCGTGCAACCCCGCACTACGATAGCGGTCCCGTTCCCTGACCCGAGGTCCGCCCATGTCGCATCACATCACCCTGAAGGACAATCCGGTCGAAGTGCTCGGCGATTTTCCCGCCGTCGGCGACAAGGCGCCGGGTTTCCGCCTGGTCGGCAAGGATCTGGCCGACGTCTCGCTGGCCGACTTCACCGGCAAGCGCAAGATCCTCAACATCTTCCCCAGCGTGGACACGCCGGTGTGCGCCTCGTCCGTGCGCCATTTCAACCAGTCCGCCGCACAGCTGGCCAACACGGTGGTGCTGTGCATCTCGGCCGACCTGCCGTTCGCGCAGGCGCGCTTCTGCGGCGCCGAGGGGCTGGACAACGTGGTCACGCTGTCGACCCTGCGCGGCGCCGACTTCCTGAAGGACTATGGGGTGGCGCTGGCCAGCGGTCCGCTGGCGGGCCTCGCGGCGCGCGCGGTGGTGGTGCTGGACGAGCACGACCACGTGAAGTACGCCGAGCTGGTGCCGGAGATCACCCGGGAGCCGGATTACGAGGCGGCGCTGGCGGTGTTGAAGTAACGCCGATCACTCGATTCTAGGAGCGTGGGCCGTAGAAACTTTGGATAGCGAGATTGGGCTATCGCCATAGGATGCGTCTATCGGAGGGTGCGCATAGTCACACTATGCAAACCCGACGAGAGGCACAGCCTATGGATGAGAGCACAATCGCAGCCCAAAGATTTCTACGGCCCACGCTCCTAGGGCATCTGCGTGTGGGACAGCATCGCGGTGCCTCACATGCTCGTCATTCCGGCGAACGCCGGAATCCAGCGCTTCGGTACTCCGAATGCATTCAGTCACTGGATCCCGGCGTTCGCCGGGATGACGAATTCTGGAGAGTGCGCCTCGATACAGGTCCTGCTGGTTCCGCCAGGCCGCGGCATGAAGAAAGGCGCCCGAGGGCGCCTTTCTTCATGCCAATGAAAATGAAAGCGAAGGCTTACCTCGCCACCACCCGCACCATCTCCAGGCACTTGTTCGAGTAGCCCCACTCGTTGTCGTACCAGGACACCAGCTTGACGAAGGTGGCGTCCAGCGCGATGCCGGCCTCGGCGTCGAAGATCGAGGTGCGCGCGTCGCCGCGGAAGTCGGTGGCGACCACCTTGTCCTCGGTGTAGCCCAGGATGCCCTTGAGCGCGCCTTCGGACTGCGCCTTCATCTCGGCGCAGATCTCGGCGTAGGTGGCGGGCTTTTCCAGCTCGCAGGTCAGGTCGACCACCGAGACGTCCGAGGTCGGCACGCGGAAGCTCATGCCGGTGAGCTTCTTGTTGAGCTCGGGGATCACCACGCCCACCGCCTTGGCCGCGCCGGTGGAGGAGGGGATGATGTTCTCCAGGATGCCGCGGCCGCCGCGCCAGTCCTTGTTGGACGGGCCGTCAACGGTCTTCTGGGTGGCGGTGGTGGCGTGCACGGTGGTCATCAGGCCGCGCTTGATGCCCCACTTGTCGTTCAGCACCTTGGCCAGCGGTGCCAGGCAGTTGGTGGTGCACGAGGCGTTGGAGATGATCGCCTCGCCCTGGTAGCTCTTGTCGTTGACGCCGTAGACGAACATCGGCGTGTCGTCCTTGGACGGGGCGGACAGGATCACCTTCTTCGCGCCGGCATCCAGGTGCTTCTGCGCGCCTTCCTTGGTCAGGAAGATGCCGGTGGACTCGATCACCACCTCGGCGCCGACGGCGTCCCACTTCAGCGCGGCCGGATCGCGTTCCGCGGTGAGGCGGATCTTCCTGCCGTTGACGACCAGGGTGTTGCCCTCGACCGCCACGGTGCCCTTGAAGCGGCCGTGCACGGAGTCGTACTGCAGCATGTAGGCGAGGTAGTCGGGCTCGAGCAGGTCGTTGATCGCGACGATCTCGATGTCGTCGTGGAAGTTCTGCACGGCTGCGCGCAGCACGTTGCGCCCGATGCGGCCGAAGCCGTTGATGCCCACCTTGATCGTCATTGCCTCGACTCCTGCGCCTGGCGTGGATTGGAGAAACAGCGTGCGATTCTAGCAGCCTGTCGGTCTTTGCTGGTCTCGGTCTTTGCTGGTCTAGGAGTGTGGGCGAGGATGGACCGGGGCAGGCCGTCGCGCCGGCGTCGCCGGCGTGTGGCAGACTTCGGCGCTTCCCCGGCCTGCACAAGTTGCCCCTCATGTTCTTGCGTCTTCCCCGGCTTGCCTCCGTCCTGTGCGCCGGCGCCTTCGCGCTGGCCGCGCCGCTGGCCCAGGCCTGGGGCCCGGAGGGCCACGCCATCGTGGCCGACATCGCCCAGCAGCACCTGGACGCGCGCGCCGCGGCGCAGGTGCAGGCGCTGCTTCGGCTCGAAGGATGGAGCCGGCTGGACGACATCGCGTCGTGGGCCGACAACATCCGCAAGGAGCGTCCCCGCACCGGCGGTTGGCACTATGTCGACATCCCGCTGCGCGCCGACGCCTACCTGCCCCCGCGCGACTGCCTCCTCGACAATTGCGTGATCGCGCAGATCAGCCACTTCAGCCAGGTGCTGGCGGATCGTTCCGCGGCGCCGGCGGCGCGGCTGGAGGCGCTGAAGTGGGTGGTGCATCTGGTCGGCGACGTGCACCAGCCGATGCATACCGTGGACAACGACGACAAGGGCGGCAACACCGTGCAGTTGCAGTTCTTCGGGCGCGGCACCAATCTGCACGCGGTGTGGGATGGCGGTGTATTGCGCCAGGCACTGAACCTGATGCCCGGCCCGAACTACACCTTCGACCATGCCCAGGTGCAGGCCGATGCGATGCTACTGGACGCTTCGATCCGTCCGGCCGACCGCGCCGCATGGTCGGCCATCGGCGCGCCGGCGCAGCTGTCCGCCCAGACCGTCGCATGGGCGATGGAGTCGCACCGCCTGGCCCGCGACGTGGCCTATGCGCACCTGGACGGGCGCAATCAGGCGGGCTGGTCGGCGCGCTACCAGGCGGTCGCGTGGCCGGTGGTGCGCACCCGCCTGCAGCAGGGCGGGGTGCGGCTGGCCGCGGTGCTCAACGAGCTGCTCGGCAGTTGATTTGGACGGCCGTTCGGCCGCGTATTGAAATCGAATGCAGTATGGCGCGAAGCGCCGCTTCTGCTAGGTTTGCCCGATGACCCAGACTCCTCTTCGCCGTACCAAGATCGTCGCCACCCTCGGCCCCGCCACCGACGCGCCGGGCATGCTCGAGAAAATCATCGCCCAGGGCGTGAACGTGGCCCGCCTCAACCTCTCGCACGGTGCGCCGGACGACCACCGCGCCCGCGCCAACGCGGTGCGCGAAGCGGCCGCCAAGGTCGGGGTGGAGGTCGGCATCCTGGCCGACCTGCAGGGTCCCAAGATCCGCGTGGAGAAGTTCGCCGACGGCCCGGTGATGCTGGAGCCGGGCGATGCGTTCACGCTGGACTGCCGCGCCGATGCGCCCGATGGCGACGCCACCCGGGTCGGCGTGAGTTACCTCAACCTGCCGTACGACGTGCATCCGGGCGACGTGCTGCTGTTCGACGACGGTCTGGTCGCGATGGATGTGGTGTCGATCGACGGCGACCAGATCCACTGCCGCGTCACCATCGGCGGCAAGCTGTCCAATCGCAAGGGTCTCAACCGCCAGGGCGGCGGGCTCTCGGTCGACGCGCTGTCGGACAAGGACCGCAACGACATCAAGCTGGCCGCCGAGATCGGCGCGGATTTCCTCGCCGTGTCGTTCGTGCGCTCGGCAGCGGACATGCACACCGCGCGCCGCCTCATGCACGAGGCCGGCGGCCATGCCGGCATGGTCGCCAAGATCGAGCGCGCCGACGCGATCCCGGTGCTGGGCGAGATCATCGACGCCTCCGACGTGGTGATGGTGGCGCGCGGCGACCTGGGCGTGGAGATCGGTGACGCCGAACTGCCCGGCCTGCAGAAAAAGATCATCCGCGAGGCGGTGCAGCGCAACCGCGCGGTGATCACCGCCACGCAGATGCTGCAGTCGATGGTGCGCTCGCCGATCCCGACCCGCGCCGAAGTGCTCGACGTGGCCAACGCGGTCATCGACGGCACCGACGCGGTGATGCTGTCGGAGGAATCGGCCGCCGGTGCGCATCCGGACAAGGCGGTGGCCGCGCTGTACCGCATCTGCCTGGGTGCCGAGCGCCAGTTCGAGCCCAAGGACGACCGCCTGCTCAATGCCGGGCTGCAGCTGGATCGCGCCGACCAGGCGATCGCGCTGGCCGCGATGGTGCTGGCCGGCCACCTGGGCGTGCGCGCGATCGTGGCGTTGACCGAATCGGGTGCCACCGCGCAATGGCTGTCGCGCTACCGCAGCGCGGTGCCGATCTACGGCATGTCGCCGTTCGGCGAGGCGCGCCGCCGCATGCAGGTACTGCGCGACGTGCACCCGGTGGCGTTCAGCCACGGCGACCAGCAGAGCATGGCCGCCTCCACCCGCGCCGCCGTGCGCCTGCTGTTCGATCAGGGCAAGCTGGGCGAGGGCGATCGCGTGATCATCACCTACGGCGATCGCGTCGGCCACGTCGGCGGTACCAACACGCTCAAGCTGCTCTTGGTGGGCGCCGACGGCATCGTGGACAGCCTGCGCGACCTGTGAGGCCGCCGGGTGCGGATACGCCATCGATCGGCGCTCGTGCATCCCGCCGCGTTCGACGGCTCCATCGCGGCATGCTGCGCGCCGGCTACACCGAAGATGACGAGCCTTATTTCGAGTTTTTCGAGGTTCTCATGGAGGTTCCATGGGCCAGGAAGCGGCAGGAATAGGGACCGCACCGCCGGATTCGCAGCCCGGCCAACCAAAGCCCGACAGGTTGCTAGACTGGCCGCCTCATCCGCGATCCCCGGAGGCTTTCCATGAACACCCTGCTTCGCGTGCAGTTGCCGCTCTGCCTGCTCGCCATGGCGGCCGCTTTCCCGGTTGCCGCGCAGAATCGCCGGCTGCCGCCGGAACGGCTCAATACCTACTGGATCCTGCTCAACCAGCACGTCGGTGTGGACGTGCCCAACAGCGGCCGCAACCTTTACAAGCCCGGCTGCGTGGCGGTGACCTATACCGTAGGTTCCGATGGCCTGGTGCGTAACGTGAAGGCGGTGAAGGTGGTGCCCGACAGCGACCTGGGCAAGGTCGCCGAGAGCGCGGTGAAGAACTTCACCTACGGCCCGTCGCTGACCAATCGCGCCGGCGAGCCGATCGACACCTACTACATCATTCCGTTCAACGGGCCGAGCGACAAGGCCGGCCAGCAGGCGCTGATGGCGCCCTGCCGGCTGCCGGGTTACGACGCCGGCTGAGAGACTGAGAAAAAATCGCCCGCCTACTGCGACCGCCGCCAAACGCCCGTGCCGGCGGCGCGCTGCGGGCCAATCCGGGTCATTTGGTTCACCAAACTCCCCGGATTGGCCCACAACGCACCTTGTCACGAACGCCTGGCGGCGCTCTCGCTACGGCGGCCGAATTTTTCTCAGCCTCTGACGCCGCCCGGCATCGGCCGCCGGTGCCTGCGGGCGATCTGGCCTATAATCCGCCGTTTTCAGCCTTGCCGCTCCCGCTGTGGAGCGGTATCCATCTGGCGCGGTCGTGCGGCCGCCAACGTTTCCACGGAGTCGTCATGAGCATCGAAGATCTGGAAAGCATCGCGCTGGCGATGGTCGCGCCCGGCAAGGGCATCATCGCCATCGACGAGTCGACCAAGACCATCGCGAAGCGGTTCGAGGCCGTCGGCATCGAGAACACCGAAGAGAACCGCCGCGCCTATCGCGAACTGCTGCTCACCACGCCTGGCCTGAACGTGCACATCTCCGGCGCGATCCTCTACGACGAGACGATCCGCCAGTCGACCAGGGACGGCGTGCCGTTCACCCAGGTCATGAAGAAGCTCGGCATCATTCCGGGGATCAAGGTGGACAAGGGTCCGGTGCCGCTGGCGGGCTTCCCGGGCGACGTGGTCACCGAGGGCCTCGATGGCCTGCGCGAGCGTCTGGCCGAGTACACCAGGCTCGGCGCGCAGTTCGCCAAGTGGCGCGCGGTGATCAACATCTCCGAGGACAACCCCAGCTCCACCGCGATCGAGGCGAACTGCCACGCGCTGGCCCGCTACGCCGCACTGTGCCAGGAAGCGGGCATCGTGCCGATGGTCGAGCCGGAAGTGATCATGGATGGCGACCACAGCATCGAAGTCAGCTACGAAGTGCACGAGGCCGTGCTGCGCAGCCTGTTCAACGCGCTGTACGAGCAGAACGTGATGCTCGAGGGCACCATCCTGAAGGTCTCCATGGTGATCGCCGGCAAGGACGCCGAGGAGCAGGCCGACGTGGAGGAGGTCGCCGAGGCCACCGTGCGCGTGCTCAAGAGCACCGTGCCGGCCTCGCTGCCGGGCATCGTGTTCCTCTCCGGCGGGCAGACCGACGAGCAGTCCACCGCCCACCTCAATGCGATGAACCGCATCGGGCCGCATCCGTGGCCGCTGTCGTTCTCCTACGGCCGCGCCATGCAGCAGGCCGCGCTCAAGCTGTGGGCGAAGGACATGCAGGCCAACTACGCCGAGGCGCAGAAGACCGTCGCCGCCCGCGCGAAGGAAAACGGCCAGGCCGCGCTGGGGCGCTGGACCGGCAAGTAATGCCGGAGCGCATCCGGTGAGATGAGATTTTCCAGCGAACCGTCTGCTGCTTTTTTTTGCTCGTCATCCCCGCGAAAGCGGGGATCCACTGGCTGCACGAGGCAATGGACGACCAGACGCTCGTCTGCAGGGAGCCGCGGGAATGACGGCATCAGGATTCTTGATGCTTGATGGCAATTGCGTACATGTGCCCGCCGCGCGCCACGCGGCAAAGCCGGGAAACAAAAAAGGGGCGCCCATCGGGCGCCCCTTTTCCGTTCGGCCCGAAGGCCGTATGGCGGATCGATCAGAAGCGGTATTCGGCGCTCACCGAAACCATGTCGGTGCTCAGGTCGACGTTGTGCTTCTTGGCATCGAAGTAGTCGTAGTTGATGCCCACGCTGACGTTGTTGCTGAAGTCGTAGCCCACGCCCGCGCCGGCATACCAGCTGGTCTTGTCCAGGCTCTGGCGGATCGGGTTGGCGTCGTTGCTCAGGCCGTGACCCTTCCACGCGTACAGGCCGGTGCGTGCGCTGACGTACCAGTTCGGCGTCAGATTGAAGTGCCCGTTCACGCCGGCGGTCCAGCCGTGCAGCTGCGACTTGCCGTGGTCGACCACGTCATTGCTGTTGAAGACGTTCTTGACGTGGATGTTGCCCAGGTCGTTGTAGCCGGCCTCCACGCCCAGCGCCACGTTCGGATTCACCGACCAGCGATAGCCGCCGTTGAGGGCGTAACCGGTGTCGTGGCCGTCGTACGGACCCTTGTTGATCGAGGTGCGGCCGACGTTGCCGTTGACGAACCAGCCGCCGTTGTCCGCGGAAGCGTTCTGCGCGGAGGCGGCTGGGGCGGCCACCAGGCCGGCGGAGACGAGGGCGAAAGCAAACAGAGTCTTTTTCATCGGGATATTCCTTTGTTTTGTTTGCGGCCGCGGCGTGGGGATCGCCGGTGCGGCCGCCGGAGAGTGCGTCATGGCAGCAACGCACCGGAATGAGATGAGTTGAGCCGGGAAAGATTCAATACTGAGAAGTACAGTATTAATCCCGAGTTAAGAATGGACACAGCATCGGTGCCCGGATGCCTCGGAGGTGGAAACGCAAGCAAGTACAGCGCAAGCAAGTACAGACAATGACTTCTTCATGGAGATGGTTCCTCCTTCTTCTGGTTTTTGTCCGGCCGCACTGGGGGCAGATGCGACCGGGCGCCCGGATGGGCGCCACGCCATTGAACGAAGGCAAGGCTGAAGCGTTCCGGTATCCGGGCCGAAAAAATTAAGGGGCAATTAATCGTGGGGCCACTACGCGGGCGTGGTGCTCTGCGGCTGAAGGCGTGTGGGCAGGATTTTCACGGCACGACCGCACCAGCCCTCCGGGAATCGGCGACAATAACGGCTTTTCACGCCCCTTCCGGAGATGCCGATGACCACCCGCCGCGAACTCGCCAACGCCGTGCGCGCCCTTGCCATGGACGCCGTGGAGGCGGCCAAGTCCGGCCACCCGGGCATGCCGATGGGCATGGCCGACATCGCCGAAGTGCTGTGGAACGATTTCCTGCGCTTCAACCCGACCAACCCGAAGTGGGCCAACCGCGACCGCTTCATGCTCTCCAACGGCCACGGCTCGATGCTGCAGTACGCACTGCTGCACCTGACCGGGTTCGACCTGCCGATGGAGCAGCTGAAGAAGTTCCGCCAGCTGCATTCGAAGACCGCGGGCCACCCCGAAGCCAGCGAGACGCCCGGAGTGGAGACCACTACCGGCCCGCTCGGCCAGGGTCTGGCCAACGCGGTGGGTTTCGCGCTGGCGGAAAAGGTGCTGGCCGCGCATTTCAACCGCCCCGGCCACGCCGTGGTCGACCACCACACCTACGTGTTTCTCGGCGACGGCTGCCTTATGGAAGGCATCTCGCATGAAGTCGCCTCGCTGGCCGGCACCTGGGGCTTGGGCAAGCTGGTGGCGATCTACGACGACAACGGCATCTCGATCGATGGCGAGGTGCACGGCTGGTTCACCGACGACACCCCAGCGCGCTTCGAGGCCTACGGCTGGAACGTGATCCGCGGTGTCGACGGGCATGATGCCGCGGCAATCCAACGCGCACTTGTTCAGGCGACAAGCCAGAGCGACAAGCCCACGCTTATTTGCGCCAAAACCATCATAGGTTTTGGCGCGCCGCACAAGCAGGGCAAGGAAGAGAGCCACGGCGCGCCGCTGGGCAAGGACGAGATCGCCGGCGCGCGCGACGCGCTCGATTGGCGTCATGCCCCGTTCGAGATTCCCGCCGAGATCTACGCGGGCTGGGACCACAAGGCCAAGGGTGCGGCTGCCGAGCAGGCCTGGAACGACGCTTTCGCGGCCTATGCCAAGGCGCACCCGGAGCTCGCCGCCGAGTTCCAGCGCCGCTTCAGCGGCGAACTGCCGGCCGACTGGGCCGAGAAGTCGCAGGCCTACATCGACAAGCTGCAGCGGGAAGGCCCGGAGGTGGCTTCGCGCAAGGCCTCGCAGATGACGCTGGACGCGTTCGGTCCGCTGCTGCCGGAGCTGATCGGCGGCTCGGCCGACCTGGCCGGCTCCAACCTCACCAAGTGGAAGGGCAGCCTGGACGCCGGCAACGGCAACAGTGCCGATGGCCAGGGCAACTACGTCTACTACGGCGTGCGCGAGTTCGGCATGACGGCGATCGCCAATGGCCTGGCGCTGCACGGCGGCTTCATCCCGTACGACGCCACCTTCCTGGTGTTCTCCGACTACGCGCGCAACGCGGTGCGCATGAGCGCGCTGATCCCGGCGCATGCGATCCACGTCTACACCCACGACTCGATCGGCCTGGGCGAGGACGGCCCGACCCATCAGCCGGTCGAGCACCTCGCGTCCTTGCGCTACATCCCGAACAACCAGGTGTGGCGCCCGTGCGACGCGGTGGAGTCGGCGGCGTCGTGGAAGGCGGCGATCGAGCGCAAGGGTCACCCCGCCTGCCTGGTGTTCTCGCGCCAGAACCTCAAGCACCAGCACCGCACGGCCGAGCAGGTGGCGGATATCGTGCGCGGCGGCTACGTGCTGTCCGATCCGGCCGATGCGCGCTTCCAGGCGATCCTGATCGCCACCGGTTCGGAGGTGGAACTGGCGATGGAGGCGATGCGCACGCTGGCCCAGCAGGGCGTGGCGGTGCGCGTGGTGTCGATGCCGTGCACCGAGGCGTTCGACGCCCAGCCGCAGGCCTACCGCGAAGCGGTGCTGCCGCTCTGGTGCCGCGCCCGCGTCGCGGTGGAAGCGGCCACGGTCGATTTCTGGCGCAAGTACGTGGGCCTCGATGGCGAGGTGATCGGCATGACCAGCTTCGGCGCCTCCGCGCCGGCGCCGCAGCTGTTCGAGCACTTCGGCTTCACCGTCAGCCACGTGGTGGATGCGGTCAGGCGCGTGGTCGGCCAAAACCACTGACCTCAACCGCTGACCTCGCTCCCGGCTGGGCCGCACGAGCGGCCCGGCCGCTTTCACCAGGACGTCCGCATGGCCGAGCACGACCCCTACATCGTCTTTGGCGCACCGAGCATCGGCGAGGAGGAAATCGCCGAGGTCACGGCCTGCATGCGTTCGGGTTGGCTCGGGACCGGTCCGCGCGTCGCGCGCTTCGAGGAGGCGTTCGCGGCCTACCGGCAGGCGGGCGCCGACCGGGTCGCCGCGGTGAATTCCTGCACCGCCGCCCTGCACGTGAGCATGGTGGCCGCCGGGCTGGAGCCCGGTGCGGAGGTGATCACCACGCCGCTGACCTTCTGCGCCACGGTCAACGCGATCGAGCATGCCGGGCTGAGGCCGGTGCTGGCCGATGTCGATCCGCACACCCAGAACATCGACCCGGACGCGATCAAGGCGGCGATCACCCCGCGCACGCGGGCGATCGTGCCGGTGCATTTCGCCGGCCGGCCATGCGCGATGGATCGCATCATGGCGATCGCGTGCGCTCACGACCTGGTGGTGATCGAGGACTGTGCGCACGCCATCGAGAGCACCTTCCGCGGCCAGCCGGCCGGCAGCTTCGGCGACTTCGGCTGCTTCAGCTTCTACGTCACCAAGAACGTGGTTACCGGCGAGGGCGGCATGATCCTGGGCCGCGATCCGGCGCGCATCGCGCGAGCGCGCATGCTCGCGCTGCACGGCATGAGCAAGGACGCCTGGCACCGCTTCGGCGACGCTGGCTACAAGCACTACCAGGTGCTGGAGTGCGGCTTCAAATACAACATGATGGACTTGCAGGCGGCGATCGGCCTGCCGCAGCTGGCCAGGGTGGAAGCGCACTGGCTGCGCCGGCAGGCAATCTGGCAGCGCTACGACGAGGCCTTCGCCGATCTGCCGGTCGGCCTGCCGGCGTCGCCGGAAGCGGATACCCGGCACGGCCTGCACCTGTACACCGTGATGATCGACGAGGCGCGCTGCGGCATCGCGCGCGATGCGTTCCTCGATGCCATGAACGCGTCACGGATCGGTACCGGCGTGCACTACCTGTCCGTGCCCGAGCATCCGTATTACCAGCAGCGCTATGGCTGGCTGCCGGAGCGGTGGCCGCAGGCGATGCGGCTGGGGCGGCAGACGGTCAGCCTGCCGCTGTCACCGGGGCTATCCGACGGCGACGTCGAGCGGGTGATCGCCGCCGTGCGCCGCATCCTTGGCGCCCCCGCCAGCTGAGGTAGGAGCGCACCCTGTGCGCGAACGCTCTTTGCCATGCCGCAACCAGAGCGTTCGCGCACAGGGTGCGCTCCTACACGAGCGGTGATCAGCGCCTTGGCGCGCGCCCTGAGCGCGGAGAGCGTTCGCGCACAGGGTGCGCTCCTACACGAGCGGTGATCAGCCCTTGGCGCGCGCCCTGAGCGCGGCCACCGCCGGCAGCTCCTTGCCTTCCAGGAATTCCAGGAACGCGCCACCGCCGGTGGAGATGTACGACACCTCCTTTTCGATGCCGTACTTGTCCACCGCCGCCAGCGTGTCGCCGCCGCCGGCGATCGAGAAGGCGCTCGACGCGGCGATGGCGCGGGCCAGCGTCTCGGTGCCCTTGCCGAAGGCGTCGAACTCGAACACGCCGACCGGGCCGTTCCACACCACGGTACCGGCCCTGGCGATCAGCTCGGCGTAGCGTCTGGCCGTCTCCGGTCCGATATCGAGGATCATCTCGCCGTCCTTCACCTGGTCCACCGGTTTCACCGTGGCCGGGGCGTGCGCCGAGAACTCCGGCGCCACCACCACGTCCACCGGCATCGGCACCTCGGCGCCGCGGCGGTTGGCGTCGGCGATCACTTTCCTGGCGGCATCGAGCAGGTCGCGCTCGTACAGCGAGTTGCCCACGTTGTGGCCGGCCGCGGCGATGAAGGTGTTGGCGATGCCGCCGCCGACGATCAGCTGGTCGACCTTGTCGATCAGGTTCTCCAGCAACGTGAGCTTGGTGGACACCTTGGAACCGGCGACGATCGCCAGCAGCGGTTTGGCCGGGTGCTCCAGCGCCTTGCCCAGCGCGTCGAGCTCGGCCGCCAGCAGCGGGCCAGCGGCGGCCACCTTGGCGAAACGGATCACGCCGTGGGTGGATGCCTGCGCGCGGTGCGCGGTACCGAAGGCGTCCATCACGAACACGTCGCACAGCGCCGCGTACTGCTTCGACAGCGCCTCGTCGTCCTTGCCCTCGCCGACGTTCATGCGGCAGTTCTCCAGCACCACCACCTCGCCGTCGGCCACCTCGACGCCGCCGAGGTAGTCGCGCAGCAGCCGTACCGGCTTGCCGAGCTTGTCACCCAGCCAGGCGGCGACCGGCGCCAGCGAGGAAGCCTCGTCGAACTGGCCTTCCTTCGGACGGCCCAGGTGCGAGAGCACCATCACCTTCGCGCCGGCGTCGCGCGCCGCCTTGATCGTGGGCAGCGAGGCGTCCAGCCGCTGGGTGGAGGTGATGCGGCCGTCCTCGATCGGCACGTTGAGGTCTTCGCGGATCAGCACGCGCTTGCCGCGCAGATCGAGGTCGCTCATGCGGAGAAAGGACACGGCAGGACTCCTGTGGGATCGTGGGTGGCGCAAGGATCGGGCAGACCGCGCGGCCTTGCCCGCTGCAGCCGCACATTGTCGTGGCCGCCTTCCGGCGATGCAAACCCGCGCAAGGGTATGCTTGCCGCGCATTCCACCCACCGTTCCGCGGAGGACGCACGCATGGTTTCGGACCTCGCTCTTTACGGCTATTGGCGCTCCACCGCGGCCTATCGTGTGCGCATCGCGCTCGCACTCAAGGGGCTGGCCTGGGAAAACCGGCCCGTCCACCTGCTGCGCGACGGCGGCGAGCAGCACGGCGCGGGTTTTCGCGCGCTCAATCCGCAGGAACTGGTGCCGGTGCTGCAGGACGGTGAACGCGTGTTCACCCAGTCGCTGGCCATCGTCGAATACCTGGACGAGACCTATCCGGAGCCGCCTCTGCTGCCGGTCGACCCGCGCGGCCGCGCGCGGGTGCGTGCGCTGGCGCAGGCCGTCGCCTGCGACATCCATCCGCTGGGCAATCTGCGCGTGCTGCAACAGCTGGAGCGCCAGTTCAATGCCAGCGAGGCGCAGCGGACCGAATGGGTGCGGCACTGGATGGCGCAGGGATTTGCGGCGATCGAGGCGCTGCTGGCCGACAACGTCGCCACCGGCGCGTTCTGCCACGGCGACACGCCGGGACTGGCGGACATCTGCCTGGTGCCGCAGGTCTACAACGCGCTGCGCTGGAAGCTTCCGCTTGACCCGTATCCCAACGTGCAGCGCATCCATGCGGCGTGCGTGGAGCTTGAGGCGTTCCGCACGGCGGTGCCGGAGCTGCAGCCGGATGCGCCGGTCGCGGGATGAGGCGGGCCAGGCCTGTCGGGGCTGAAGCCCCTCCAACAGGGAGCCGGGTGTGCTGTAGAAGCGGCTTCAGCCGCAACGTTCCAGCGCCTACGGCTATGCGCAGGCGCAGAACTCGGTCTGGAAGGAGTACCACCAGGCGAATGGCTGGTTCAAGAGTCGCAAGAATATGGACGGCTCGCTGGATTTTTCTCGGCTGGTGCACCGACCGCACCCATCGCGAGCTGGGCATCTCCAAATGGGATCCGAAGCACCTTTACATCGCCTATCACGAGGCATTGACGGTTACCGCGCGGGGCGCTGGCGCAGCGACCGCCACCTGCTGAAAGCCGCGGACGAGGTGGATCGGCGGGTCCGCAAAGCTCAGACGCTGCAGGTAACGCGACGTGTGCCGCGGGTTTCCTGCGCAGCGATCCGACGGTGCGACACGTGGCGCGATCACGGGCCACCGGGGGCTTGCCACCGCCCCGGGAGCGGGCAAAAAGGAAGGCCACACGGGCGCCTTCTTCACCGGGCGGCGCGGGATCGCGCAGATCCCGCATCCAGCGTCGCCGTGACTCAGGATGCCGGCGTCTCGCTGCCGGCGAAGTCCACCACCAGTGTCACGCGACGGTTCGGTGCGCCGGCGTCACGCACTTGGCCCTTCGCCACTTGGCGATTGCCGATCTCGCCGTAGCTGACGGCGCGTACCTTGTCGGCGTTCAAGCCACCCGTGCCGACGAGGTAGTCGCGCACGGCCTGTGCCCGCTTCAGGCCAAGCTGCTTGTTGTAGGCGGCCGAGCCGGCCGGATCGGTGAAGCCTTCCACCGTGATCACGGCATCGGGATGGTGCTGGCCGATCACCTTGGCGAAGTCGTCGAGCAGCGGCTTGTCCTGGTCGCGAAGGGTGGCGTCGCCGAAGGCGAAGTGCGCGGCGGTGTCGACGCTGACGCGGCCCTGCATCGCGGTGATCTGGGCGTCGTACTTGGCGAAGCGCTGCTGCATGTCCTGCGTGAGCGCATCGATCTGCTGCTGCTGTTTCTGGTCGTTGGCGCGCAGCTCGCTGATGGCGGCGTCGTAGTCGGTCTTCTTGACGTACTGGGAGCAGCCTCCCAGCGCGATCCCCAGCAGGCACAGGGGAATGAATGCAACGCGTGCGGCTTGGAATGTCATGGTCGTCTCCTCATGCATCGGGCCCGTAGCGAAGAGGGGTCATCGCGTACTTCAGGCCATGCCGGGTGCATCTGCATCGCGCCCCTCGCGCGCAGATGGCATTTTTTCAGGCTAACCCGCGCCTGCGCGTGGAGAATGAACCGCAATCAACCGTAAACGTCGCGTGGGCATGATGTGATCGCCGAGCACGAACATGGCGGATGCGATGGTGTCGGGGACATCGAAACGCAGACGCAGTAGGCGGGAGATTTTTTTCTCAGCCTTTGTCGTTCGTGCCAGTCTGTGCAGGCAAGTTGATGAGGGTGTCACGCCGGCGTCCACCGCCCGCTATGCTCGGGAACCTCCGGGCGCCGCAGGCGTCGATGGAAGATTCCCGTTCACTCCCGTTGGATGACTCGCCATGACCGCTTCCCGTTCCCTGTTTGCCGCTTCCCTCATCACGGCCATCGGCCTGTCCGCCCTGCCGGCGTCGTCGGCGCGCGCGGCGGACGAACTAGGCGGCAATGCCGTGCCGGGGCTGTGCATGCTGTCGCGCGAGGCGGTGTTCGCGCAGTCCAAGGTGGGCCAGGCGGCCACGCAGCGCCTGAACCAGCTGGCGTCGCAGGCGCGCAACCAGCTCGCCAGCGAGCGTGCCCCGCTGAATACCGACATCCAAAATTTCCAGGCGAACGCCCCCAAGCTGAGCGAGGAGCAGCGCAAGCAGCAGGGCGGCGCGCTGCAGCAGCGCATGCAGGCGTTCCAGGGCAAGGCGGGTGAACTGACCGAGCGCGTCCGTTTTACCCAGGCCAAGGCGATGGAGCGCATCGGCGCGCAGGCCCAGCCGCTCATCGCGGCCAGCTACAAGAGCCATCGCTGCGGTCTGCTGCTGAACCGCGACGCGGTGCTCGGCGGCAATACCAGCAACGACCTCACCGCCGACGTGGTGAAGGGGCTGGACGCGAAGATCACCACCATCAGCTTCGACCTCGAACCGCTGCCGGCCGGTGCCCCGCCGCCGCCCGCGCCGGGCAAGTAGGTACGTCGTTCGTCGGGTCGTCGTGGCGGCTTCGGCCGCCGCCAGGCTTGCCCGACCTTGGCGTGTGGCCTCAGCCGATCGCCGGCGCGCGGCAATGGCGGTCGATGTACTCGCGCTGTGTGGGCATGGCCGCGGCGACCTCGGCGATCACCTCGCGCAGGCTGGCCAGCCGTGCGGGTGCGTCCACCTGGGTGCGCAGGTCCACCAGCGGGTCATAGCGCTCGGGGTGGATGTCCTGGCCGGCCATCACCGCTAGCCAGTTGGAGTTCTGGAACAACTCCAGCGGTTCGGCGGCTAGCCGCCCATGGCCGCGGAAGTGCGCGAGCTTGTAGGCCAGCGGCTCGGGAATGTCCATGCGGGCGACGTGCCGCCACATCGGCTCGTCGCGCTGGTTGGCGTGGTAGTGCAGGATCAGGAAGTCGCGGATGCGCTCGTATTCCAGGGCGGTGAGGCGGTTGAATTCGGCGCGTGGCGCCAGTCGTCGTAGCCGGCGTGCAGGGCCTCCTCGATCAGCAGGCCGCGGAAGCCGCTGCAGTCGATGAACAGGTCGCCCTCCAGCGCGCCGCCGCCCTCCAGCCGCACGCGCTCGATGAAGCCATCTTCCGGCCGCAGTTCCACCGCCACCACGCGGCCCTCGGTGCGCCGCACGCCGCGCGCCTCGGCGTACTTGCGCAGGAACGCCGCGTACAGGCCCGCGTCGAACTGGTAGGCGTAGTCCAGCGTGGAAAGCACCTGGCGACGATCGGACGAGGGCGGCGAGAACTTGCCGTCGCGCGCGGCCACCCAGGCCAGCGAGTAGTCCTGCAGCGGCGTGCGGTCGCCGCGCATGCGCTCGCGCAGCCAGTAGTGATGCAGCGGCACCTTGTCGAAGTCGGCGCCGTAGCTGCCGAACGGATGGAAGTAGCGGTGCCCGCGATGCGCCCAGCCGATGAACTCGATACCGAGCTTGAAGGTGCCCTGGGTGGCGGCGATGAAGGCGTTCTCGTCGATGCCGAGCGTCTGGTTGAACAGCTTGATCGGCGGAATGGTGGCCTCGCCCACGCCGATGGTGCCGATCTGCTCGGACTCCACCAGCTCGATCCGGCAGCTGCCCTGCAGCGCCTGCGCCAGCGCGGCGGCCACCATCCAGCCGGCCGTGCCGCCGCCCACGATCACCACGCTGCGTATGCGCCGGTCGCCGATCTGCGCCATGCCCCATCCCCTCGCGAACCTCGTCGAAGCGGGGATTCTAGTGTGGTGTTGCGCGCTTGGCGGCCTTCGTCGGCGCAACTACTTGCCGCCGGATGGCGGCATCAGCGCGAACAGCACCTCGTTCGCCGGCAGCGCCGAGGCGCGGGCGATGTCGCCAGGCGTGTCGCGGGTGGAATTGGCCTTGTAGCCGCGAGCCTGCAATTGCCCGAGCAGGTCTTCCGGAGCTGCGCCGATGATCGGGGCGAGATCCTCCAGCGTGGCGCGCGTCATCAACGCCACGGTCTGGCTTCAACGCGAGGATCCTTGCGGGCGAGGCGACTGTGGCGCTCAGCAGATGATAGGCATTCGCATTTGAAGCGGCAAGCTGGGCTGTCGCGAATCGGGAAAACTCAGCGCGAGGCCGATGCTAAAGTCCGGAGCTTTCCCTTACCCGGAGCGACGCATGAGCCAGCCCCTTTCTGCCTATCCGATCGGCACGCCCGGCGTGGTCTGGGGTCCTGCCGAGGTGGCGGCCTGGCGCGCCCGGCAGACCCGCCAACGCAGCTACGCCGACGACGTGCTGACCGCGATCGAGCGCCTGCGCAGCCGTTTCGACGTCAGCGAATACGGCACGCTCGACTATGCGCCGGAGCGCTTTCCCCTGTATGCCGTGCGCAGCCGCGACTGGCGCGATGAACGCCCCACCATGCTGGTCACCGGCGGCGTGCACGGCTACGAAACCAGCGGCGTGCACGGCGCGCTGCAGTTTCTGGAACGCGACGCGGCGCGCTACGCCGGCCGCGTGAACCTACTGGTGGTGCCCTGCGTGAGCCCGTGGGCGTACGAGCGCATCCACCGCTGGAACCCGGATGCGATCGATCCCAACCGCTCGTTCCGCGAGCCCAGCCCGGCGCAGGAATCGGCCGCGCTGCTGCGGCTGCTGGCACCGCTGCGCGAGCGCGTGCTCATGCACATCGACCTGCACGAAACCACCGACAGCGACGAGTCGGAATTCCGCCCCGCGCTGGCCGCCCGCGACGGCGTGGCGTACGAGCCCGGCGAGATTCCCGATGGCTTCTACCTGGTGGACGACACCGAGAACCCGCAGCCGGCGTTCCAGCAGGCGATCATCGAGGCGGTGGCCAGGGTTACCCACATCGCACCGGCCGACGCGAAGGGCGAGATCATCGGCTCGCCGATGATGGCTCCCGGCGTGATCCGGTACCCGCTGAAAGAGCTGGGCCTGTGCGCCGGCATCACCCACGCGCGCTACACCACCACCACCGAGGTCTACCCCGACAGCCCCCGCGCCACCCCCGCGCAGTGCAACGACGCCCAGGTGGCGGCGGTATGCGCGGCGATCGATTTCGCGCTGGCCCATGATCGTGCGCGGGCCGCCGCCGGCATCCGGCCGGGTTGAGTTCGCCGCGCCGACGTGTATAACCGAGCGGTTGCCGCGATCCGGCAGACCGCGCAGGCCGCACCGGTCGGGGCGCGACGATGCATCCAGAAGGGGAGAGTTCCGATGATGCGAATCACCTGGCGGCCGCTGCTGCTCAGCGCGGCGTTGATGGCCGCGTTCGGCCCGGCGCTGGCGGCCGGGGACGGCAAGCCCGCGCCGGAGGCCATGTTCGGCTTCAGCACCGACGCGGCGAGCGCGCAGCGGCAGCTGGAGCAGCGCTTCGACGCCCTGCTCGATCCGGCCGACCAGCGCGCCTGGCTCAAGCAGATGTCCGCCGCCCCCAACCAGGTGGGCGCGCCGCACGACAAGGCCAATGCCGAGTTCATGCTGGCGCAGTTCCGCGCCTGGGGTTGGGATGCGCACATCGAGACCTTCAACGTGCTCTATCCCACGCCGAAAACGGTGGCGCTGCAGTTGCTGGGTCTGCAGCCGTACACCGCCAGGCTGAGCGAGCCGGCGGTGGCCGGCGATGCCACCTCGGACATCCGCGACGGCGCGCTGCCGCCCTACAACGTCTACGGCGGCGACGGCGACGTGACCGCCGAGGTGGTCTACGCCAACTACGGCATGCCCGACGACTACAAGGAGCTGGCCCGCCGCGGCATCGACGTGCGCGGCAGGATCGTGCTTACCCGCTACGGCGGCGGCTGGCGCGGACTCAAGCCCAAGCTGGCGCAGCAGCACGGCGCGGTCGGCTGCCTGATCTATTCCGATCCGCACGATGACGGCTACGTGCAGGGCGATGCCTATCCGCAAGGCGGCTGGCGCCCGGCCGACGGTGTGCAGCGCGGCTCGGTGCAGGACATGCAGCTCTACCCCGGCGACCCGCTCACCCCCGGCATCGGTTCCACGCCGGACGCCAAGCGGCTGTCGATCGCCGACGCGGCCACCATTCTGAAGATCCCGGTGCTGCCGATTTCCTACGCCGACGCCACCCCGCTGCTGCGCGCGCTGGGCGGCCCGGTGGCGCCCGGCGGCTGGCGCGGCGGGCTCGGGCTCACCTATCACGTGGGCCCCAGCGCGGCGAAGGCGCACCTGGTGGTGAAGTCGAACTGGACGCAGCAGCCGGTATACGACGTGATCGCCGTGATGCAGGGCGCGAGTGAGCCGGACCAGTGGATCGTGCGCGGCAACCACCACGATGCCTGGGTGTTCGGCGCGTGGGACCCGCTGGCCGGCAACGTGGCGCTGATGGCCGAGGCCAAGGCGATCGGTACGCTGGTGAAGCAGGGCTGGCGGCCGCAGCGCACCCTGGTCTACGCCAGCTGGGACGGCGAGGAGCCGGGCCTGATCGGCTCCACCGAATGGGCCGAGACGCATGCGCAGGAGCTCCAGGCCAAGGCGGTGATGTACGTCAACACCGACACCAACGGCCGCGGTTTCCTGGGCGCCGAGGGCAGCCACTCGCTGCAGCATCTGGTCAATCAGGTGATCGACGGCGTGACCGATCCGGAAACCCAGGCCAGCGTCGGCCAGCGCCTGCGCGCGCGCATGCAGCTCGATGGCGCAGGCGCGCAGGCCAGACCCGAAGCGAAGGCCGATGCCAAGCTGGCCGCTGCCGGCGGCGATCTGCCGATCGGCGCGCTGGGCTCGGGCTCGGACTACAGCGCCTTCCTCGAACACCTTGGCATCGCCTCGCTCAACCTGGGCTTCGGCGGCGAGGACGACGACGCCGGCATCTACCACTCGCGCTACGACTCGTTCGATCACTACCTGCGCTTCGGCGATCCGGACTTCGCCTACGGCGTGGCGCTGTCGAAAGTGGCCGGACACATCGTGCTGCGCGCGGCCGATGCCAACGTGCTGCCGCTGCGCTTCGGCGACTTCAGCCGCACGCTGGATCGCTACGTGGGCGAGTTGCACGCGCTGGTGGATCGCACCCGCAAGGCCACGCTGGCGCAGCACCGGCTGCTCGACAGCCACGCCTACCAGCTGGCCAGCGACCCGACCCGCCCGGTGCAACCGCCGGCGCGCGATTCGGACATGCCGGCGATCCGGCTGGCGCCGCTGGATCTCGCCGCCAAACGCCTCAGGCAGAGCGCGCAGGCCTTCGATGCGGCGTACGCGCGCCGCGCCGCCGGCGGCTTCACGATGCCCGCGGCGCAGCGACACGCGCTCGACACGCAGATCGCCCGCATGGAGCAGGCGCTGACCCGTCCCGCCGGCCTGCCCGGACGTCCGTGGTTCCAGCACATGATCTACGCGCCGGGCATGCTCACCGGCTACGGCGTGAAGACCGTGCCCGGCGTGCGCGAGGCGATCGAGGGACGGCGCTGGGCCGAGGCCGACCGCTACGCCGCGATCACCGCCGGCGTGCTCGACCGCTATCGCGCCAGGCTCGACCGGCTGACGGCGTTGCTCAGGCACTGATCGGCACGCGCGGGGCAGGGCGATGGCGCGGCACCCCCGCGCCATCGATACAGACCGCTTGACCTTGGCGCTCGCCGCGTGCTGCCCGCTGGGTCGGACGGCATCACGCGTCGGCGCCACTCCTGCCGATCGCTTTACTGGTCCGCGGCCGACGAAGGCGCGCACTCTCCTCAAAATACCCGGAATCCGCATGCAGACTCGGGATGCCACGCCGGCCTGGGCTTTCGCGAAGTGGGCACGCAGACGCTGGGCGCGGGCAAGCAGGTGTCGCTGCAGGCGCTGGAGATCGCGGCGGATACGCCGCTGTCGCGCGGCTGAGGCAGGGCTTCGCATTGCGGCTGCCGGCGCCTCGCCACATCCGTGCGTCAGAAATGGCCTACATCGACGTCAGTCAATAGCCGATGGGAGCCCCCCTCGCCGTGAGCGCATGCTGCACCGACCCCGCGAGTCGGCACCAAGGCCGGCCGGATGTCTGGTGAGAACCTCGAAAAACTCGAAATCAGGCTCGTCATCCCCGCGAAAGCGGGGATCCAGTGACTCCAAGGCCCTCAAGGACACTGGATTCCCGCTTTCGCGGGAATGACGAACAAAGAGCGGTTTTTCGAGGCTTCCTGGTGCAAGTGACCGGCTCGGAATGCCTGGCGGAACCGACGGACGGGGTGCTGCATGGCTGGGCAGCCGCCCCCGATTGCCCGCCTTTTGGCGCCCGTGCCCCGGGCGCTTTTTCTGTCTGGAGTGACCCTCATGCTGGACGTGCGCAACCACCGGGATGGCTTCGTCGTCTATGACCTGGTCAGCGACGAGCCGGTGATGCGCTTCGACACCCTGCGCGATGCCGATGCGTTCGTGGCCGAGGCGGTGATCGCCGATCTGCATGCGCAGCTGCAGCGCTGGTCGCTCGATCACGTGCCGGCAACCTGGTAGCTCCGCCACGTCGAAGTTTCCCGGGACAGGCCGCCGCGCGGTGTCCCGGGCCAGTGCCGTCCGGGGCGCGTGTCCGCATCCTTGTCGTGCCCGCTGTGCCGCGGACGTTCCACTCCCGCAAGGCCCCGTTCGGGACCTTTTCACTTTGTCGCGCCAGCGCCGCCTGCCGACGGCGCTCTGCCAGCAGCCTGTCGGGCTTTGGTCGGCCGGGCTGCGAATCCGTCTGTGCGGTCCCTATTTCCGCCGCTTCTTGGCCCATAGCACCACTATGGGCCGGCGAAACGTCGAAAATCTGTCCTCGCACAGCCGACTTCTCGCCTCGACCAGCAAAGCCCGACAGGCTGCTAGCCTGTCGCCTCCTCGTTCCCCGGCCCTGGCATGCGCACCGACGGCATTTCGTTCCACCATCCGCTGGCGTTCTGGGCCGGCTGTGTGCTGCTGGTGGCCGGGGTGCTGGCGCATGTGCCGATGTTCCTGATGGGGGCGCCGATGCACTACCGCCTGGCCGGCATGCCGATGGATGCGACCATGCTGACCGGCATGGCGATGATTCCGCTGGGCCTGGCGCTGGCCGCCTACGGCCTGGCGCCGCGCATCGAGCAGGTGCGGCGCACGCTGCATGGCTCGCGCAACCGCGCCTGTTTCCATCTCGCCGACGGCGTGCCGCTGAATCGCGAGCACTGGACCCTGGTGCTGGTGCTGGTGGTGGCGCTGGCGGTGGACGTGATGAAGCCGGCCACGCTCGGTTTCGTGATGCCCGGCATGACGCGCGAGTACGCGATCAGCCAGGAGAGCGGCGCCTGGCTGGCGCTGGTGGCGTTGACCGGCACCACGGTGGGCTCGGTGGTGTGGGGACGCATCGGCGACGTGTTCGGCCGGCGCGCGGCGATCCTGCTGTCGGCGCTGATGTTCATGGGCACGGCGATCTGCGGCGCGATGCCGTCGTTCGGCTGGAACCTGGTGATGTGCTTTCTGATGGGTGCCTCGGCCGGCGGTCTGCTGCCGATCGCCTTCACCCTGATGGCCGAGGCGATTCCCGCGGCCCATCGCGGCTGGCTGCTGGTGGCGCTGGGCGGCATCGGCACCTCGGCCGGCTACCTGCTCGCCGCCGGTGCGGCGGCGGTGCTGGAGCCGCTGTTCAGCTGGCGCGCGCTGTGGCTGCTGGGCCTGCCTACCGGCGCGCTGATCGTGCTGCTCAACCGCTGGATTCCCGAGTCGCCGCGCTTCCTGTCCAACGCGGGCATGGAAGCGGCGGCCCGCGCGGTGCTGCTGCGCTTTGCCGGCGCCCGCGCGCAGGCGATCGAGGTCGACGATGCGGCGCATCCGGGTGCGCCGATCGTCGACGAGCAGCATCCCGTGGCCGGGCTGCGCCAGCTGCTGCGCGGGCGGCACGCGGCGATCAGCTGGGGGTTGATGGTGTGCGGCACGGCGTGGGGACTGGTGAACTTCGGATTTCTGCTGTGGCTGCCGGTGAACCTGGTGAAGCTGGGCGTGGACCCGGCCGGCGCCAGCGCGCTGCTGGCGCGTTCGGCGTTCATCGCGCTGCCCGGCATCGGCGTGGTGGTGTGGCTCTATCACCGCTGGAGCAGCGTGCGTTCGCTGGTGCTGTTCATCGCGCTGACGGCGGCGGCGCTGCTGACTTTCATGGCGATGGCATGGCTCGATCTGCGTTCGGCGCAGCTCACCACGGCGGCCACCGCAGCGCTGCTGGTGAGCGTGAGCGGGGTGATCGCCATGCTGATTCCCTACGCCGCCGAGATCTATCCGGTGCACCTGCGCGGCACCGGCGCGGGGGTGATCGCGGCCAGTTCCAAGTTCGGTGGCATCCTCGGTGCCGGGCTCGGCGTGCTGGGCTGCTTCGAGCATCTGGCGCTGGCCGCGGCGCTGATTGCGCTGCCGATGCTCGCCGCCGCGGTGATGCTGGCGCGCACCGGCATCGAGACGCGCGGGCTGGGGCTGGAGGAGATCCAGACCGCGATGGGTGCGCCGCTGGCCGACCCGCCGCGGCGCCACTGACTTTTTCGTTCGACACGCATCACGGATTGCCATGAAAACGATCGGACTGCTCGGCGGCATGAGCTGGGAATCGACCATTCCCTACTACCGCCTGATCAACGAGGCGGTGAAGCAGCGCCTGGGCGGGCTGCACTCGGTCAGACTGCTGCTGCACAGTGTGGACTTCGCCCAGATCGAGGCCTGCCAGCGCGCCGGCGACTGGGCCGCGGCCGGCGCGCAGCTGGCGCAGGCCGCGCGAGGCCTGCAGGCGGCCGGCGCCGACCTGCTGCTGAGCGCGCGCCGCCCGCGATCGTGCGCGGTTACAGCCCGCCGGTGAGGCACTGGCCGCGGCCGTGGTCGGAGCCCCACTCCTCGTCGCTGTCGGTGACGATCGACACCGTCCGTCGCTCGCCTCGATGCCGCAGCTGGGCTCCAGCTCGCGGCACAGCTCGGCTAGGCTTGGGCATCCGCCCACCGTCCGGAACCCCTGCCATGCGCCTGCGTCCTGCGTCAGTTCGTCCCTCCCGCCTGGCCGTCGTGCTGCTGGCGCTTGCCACCTGCGGCCCGGCCATCGCGCAGGATGCGCCGCACGTTGCGGTGAACGGTGGGCCGCTGGTGGGCAAGACGGCCACCGTCAGCGGCGTGGCGCTGCAGGAGTTCCTGGGCATTCCCTATGCCGCTGCGCCGGTCGGGCCGCTGCGCTGGAAGCCGCCGCAGCCGGTCGCCGGCTGGAACGAGCCGCGCAAGGCGACCGCGTTCGGCCCGCGCTGCATGCAGCTGCCGCTGTTCGGCGACATGGTGTTCCGCTCGCGCGGCATGAGCGAGGACTGCCTGTATCTCAACGTGTGGACCCCCGCCGCGCCGGCGGCGGCGAAACGCCCGGTGCTGGTGTATTTCTACGGCGGCGGCTTCGTGGCGGGCGACGGATCGGAGCCGCGCTACGACGGCGCCAGCATGGCATCGAAGGGGCTGGTGACGGTTACCGTGAACTACCGGCTGGGCGTGTTCGGCTTTCTCGCCGCGCCCGGCCTGGCCGCCGAATCGCCACAGCATGCGACGGGCAACTACGGCCTGCTCGACCAGGTGGCCGCGCTGCGCTGGGTGCGCGACAACATCGCGCGCTTCGGCGGCGATCCGGCGCGCATCACCATCGCCGGCGAGTCGGCCGGCTCGATCTCGGTGAGCGCGCTGATGACCTCGCCGCTGAGCCGGCAGCTGATCGCCGGGGCGATCGGCGAGAGCGGTGCGCTGATCGCCCCGATCGCCCCGCAGCCACGCGCGGCCGCCGAAGCCACCGGCAGCGCGTTCATGGCCCAGCTGCACGCCGACTCCATCGACGCGCTGCGTGCGATGCCGGCGCAAGCGCTGCTGCAGGCCACCGATCCGCAGGCCAGACCGGCGTTCGACTTCGCCCCCGACGTCGACGGCCTGTTCCTCACCGAAGCGCCGGCCGAGACCTTCGCGCATGGCGAGCAGGCGAAGGTGCCGCTGCTGCTGGGGTCCAACTCGCAGGAGGGTTTCTACCCGGCGATCCTGCACGACCGCCCGCCCACGCCGGCCAACTATCGTGCCGCGCTCGATGCGCTGTTCGGCGACCGCGCCGCCGAGGCGCTGCGGCTGTATCCCGGCGCCACCGCCGACGAGGTGAAGCGCTCGGCCACCGCGCTGGCCGGCGACCTGTTCATCGCGCACAGCACCTGGCGCTGGATGGAGCTGCACCGCCGAAGCGGCGGCCAGCCGGTCTACTTCTACTACTACGCGCATCCGCGCCCGGCCAGGTACCATCCCGCGCCGGGCGAGCGGCCCGACACCGGCGCAGTGCACAGCGGCGAGATCGAATACGCGCTGGGCAACCTCGACGGCAACGCGGTGTATGCGTGGACGCCGGTCGATCGCGTGGTGTCGCGCACCATGCAGGGTTACTTCGCGCAGTTCGTGCGCCGCGGCGATCCCAACCGGGCCGGCCTGCCGGCGTGGCCGGCGGTGAGGGAATCCCGCGGCGGCATCACGCGGCAGACCATCGACGCCGACACCCGCACCGGGATCGATCGCGGCGCCGCGCGGCAGGCCTTCCTGCGCGACTTCCTGGCCAGCCATCGCAACCCATTGCGATGACCCTGCACGTCGACACCTGCGCCTGCGATCGCGTTGTGCCCGGAGCGGCGCGTGGACCATCGTCACGCAGCGCACGCGGATAATGCCGGTCATGCCCGTGTCCAGGCCGGACAACGAAGCCTATCGTCTCGCGCGGCTGCGCGCGCCTGGCGTCCGATAGCGCGCCCGAGCCGCTGCTCGATGGATTGGCCGAAGCGGCCGCCCTGGCGCTCGGCACGCCGATGCAGCGCGAGCTGCTGCGCGCACTGGTCAGGTGGCGGCCGAGGTACTGCAGTTGCGGCTGGATTCGCTGGAGCGCGAAGTGCTGCTCGATCGCACCGGTCGGCTCGCCGACATCGGTGGCTGGATGCTCGACCTGGGCACCAACCCACTGCAATGGTCGCCGCAGACTTGCTCGACAGGGACGGCAGCGTGCGCATGTGGCAGTACCACAACGTGCTCGACGACAACGTGCTCGACGACCAGTCCGGCGAGCCGTACATCCTCGGCCACGCGCAGGACATCACCGAGCGCGTGGCGCTGGAACGTTCGCTGCGCGAGTCGGCCATCCGCGATCCGCTCACCGGCTGCTTCAATCGCCGCTACCTCGCCGATCGCCTTCACCCTGGGCGCGGCCACCTTCGGCCACGGCGTCTCGCTGGACCAGGCGCTGGCCGAGGCCGACCGCCGCCTCTATGCGCGGCGCGCGATCGAACGTGGTCGCTGAGCCGCCGACGCTTCCGCTGCGCGTGCGGCTGCGTCACCATGAGCGCCCCCACCGTAGCCGATCCCCATGCACGACGACGATCACGGCCACGATGCCTTTGACGAGAACGACGATCCGGTCGAGGCCCAGGTGTGGCGGCTGCTGGCGCTGATCAACCCCGGCGACGAGGACACCGCGCTGCGCCAGTTCGCCGCCTGGCGCGACGTGCAGGCCGATTCCGGCGACGGTGCCGACGCGGTGGAAACGGTGGGCGAGGTGATCGACTGGAGCTCGGGCTTCCGCGCCGACGACGCGCCCACGCTGGTGCAGGCGCTGAACGAACTGGCCGCGCGCTGGAACCTGGCGATCGAATGGGACGGCGATCCCGACGACGACGGCTTCTTCGACGAGCGCGAGCCGGCCGACCTGCTCGCCACCGCCTGCGACCGCCTGCTCGAACACGGCTACACCGCCTGGATCTACGAGAGCCCCGCCGCCGGCTACGCCGGCTGGATCACCCTGAGCCGCGATGCCGAACCGATGCGCGAGATCGCCACCGCGCTGGGCATCAACCTGCGGCTGGCCAGCGAGGCCGGCTGAGAGGCTGAGAAAAAATCGACCGCCTGCTGCGACCGTCGCCAAATGCCCGTGCCGGTGGCGCGCTCGCTGCGGCGGTCGACTTTTCTCGGCCGCTCAGTCGGCCGCGCTCGCCGGGGCGTCGTCGTCGAAGCCGGTATAACCCTCGGGGAACACCGGGGTGCCGTCGTCCTCCAGCCCGACGAGGTCGTCCAGCGCCTTTGCTGCGGCCGCCTCGGCCACGTCCAGCTCGCGGAAGCTGCGGTTCTCGCAGATCGCGAAGTACACGGGGAAGCCACCGGCCATTGGCGTCACCGCCAGCCACGCGGTGTAGCGCGAGCCTTCGCGCGTCGCGCCGGAGCGGACGTGATGACGATCGAGGGTGCGCTCGGCCATGGACGGTCTCCGCAATGGGGCGCGCAGTGTAGCGCGGGGCCGGCCGATGCCGACCAACGTATCGATGCGCGGGATCGCGCGCGCCGGTAGAGTCGCCGGACCTTTCCCGCGCAGGAACCGCCCATGTCCGTACGCCCCGTTTCCTTCCGTCGCGCGCTGTGCGCCGGCGCACTGTTCGTCCTCGCCGCCGGTGCCGGCGTCGCGCAGGACGCGCCCGCCGCGCCGCCGGCAGCGCTCACCGCGGTCAAGGCCGCGCACTGGATCGATACCGAGTCCGGCCGCGAGCGCGGCCCGGTGGTGGTGGTGATCAAGGGCGAGCGCATCGCCGAGGTGCGCGCCGGCGCCGACGTGCCGGCCGGTGCGACCGTGATCGACCTGGGCGACGCCACGCTGCTGCCCGGCCTGATCGACGTGCACGTGCACCTCACCTCCGACCCCACCACCAGCACCGGCAACTACTACCGCGACGCGCTCACCCGCAGCGCGATGGACGACGCGGTGCTGGCGCCGACCCTGGCCAGGCGCACGCTCGACGCCGGCTTCACCACGGTGCGCAACGTCGGTGCGCCGGCCTATATCGACGTGGCGCTGCGCGACGCAATCGATCGCGGCCAGATTCCCGGCCCGCGCATGCTGGTGGCCACCGTGGCGATCGGCTCCACCGGCGGCCACGCCGACGACAGCACCGGATTCTCGCCGGACATCACTTTCGGCGGTCCCAGCGGGGTGGCCGACGGCGTCGACGCGGTGCGTGCGAAAGTGCGCGAGAACGTCAAGCGCGGTGCCGACGTGATCAAGTTCATGGCCAGCGCCGGCGTGCTCAGCAACGAGGCCTCGGTGGGCGCGCCGCAGTACTCGCAGGCGGAGATGGACGCGATCGTCGACGAGGCGCACCGCTGGGGCAAGAAGGTGGCCGCGCACGCGCACGGCGCCGAGGCGATCGACATGGCGATCCGCGCCGGCGTGGACTCGGTGGAGCACTGCAGCTTCATCGACGCGGAGGGCCTGAAGCTGGCCAAGGCGCGCGGCACCTACCTCGACTTCGACATCTACAACGACGACTACATCCTCGCCGAATACGCCAAGCTCGGCACGCCGCCGGCGCAGATCGCCAAGGAGAAGCTGGTCGGCCGCGTGCAGCGCGAGAACTTCCGCAAGGCGGTGCAGGCCGGCGAGAAGATGGCCTTCGCCACCGACGCCGGCGTCTACCCGCACGGCTGGAACGCCAGGCAGTTCGCCAAGATGGTGCAGTGGGGCATGACGCCGATGCAGGCGATCCAGTCCGCCACCTGGAACGCCGCCGACCTGCTCGGCTGGCGCGACCGCGTGGGGGCGATCAAGCCGGGCCTGTACGCCGACCTGGTGGCGGTGAAGGGCGATCCGCTGAAGGACGTGAGCGTGCTGGAGCACGTCGACTTCGTGATGAAGGGCGGCCGCGTGGACAAGCCGGACGCCGCCGCCCGCTGAGCCGCGATGCGCATGGTCGGGGTGGCACCGGCCATGCACGGCCACGCGCAGGAAACTGCGAACGTGGACGGCACTTGACTGCGGTCAAGGCGGGTCGGATGGCCGGCGAGGATCCTGCGTGCAACGTCGCCGCCATGTGCGACATCATGCTGGAGGAATCGCCATGAAAGTCTCGCCGCTGTTCCGATGCACCCCGGGCCGTCGCGCCGGTGCCGGCGCCGCGCTGCTCGGGTTGATGATGCTGGGGCTGGGGCTGCTCGCCCGGCGCGTGGAAGCGGTCCCCTCGTTCGCACGCCAGACCCAGCTGCCATGCACGGCCTGCCATGTCGGCGGTTTCGGCCCGCAGCTCACCGCCTTCGGCCGCCAGTTCAAGCTGATGGGCTACACCATGAAGACCGGCAACGGCGCGAACGTGCCGCTGTCGGCGATGCTGGTGGAGTCGTTCACGCACACCGCCAGGGCGCAGGTCGATCCGCCCGCCAGCGGCTTCAGCCGCAACGACAACACCGAACTGCAGCAGGCCTCGGTGTTCCTCGCCGGCCGCCTGAGCGAGCACGTGGGCGCGTTCGCGCAGGCCACCTACTCGCAGAACGGTGGCCTGCTCGGCTGGGACAACATGGATGTGCGCTACGCCAACAGCTTCAACGCCGGCAAGCACAACGCGATCTGGGGCGTGTCGCTCAACAACAACCCCACCGTCACCGACGTGTTCAACACCGCGCCGGCCTGGCAGTACCCGTACATGTCCGCCGACCTCGCCCCCGGCGCGCCGGCCATGCCGATGCTGTTCGGCGGCCTCGGTGGCCAGGTGATCGGCGTCAACGCCTACCTGCAGCTCGACGGCCGCTGGTACGGCGAAGTGGGCGCCTACCGTTCGCTGTCGCCGTCGTTCCTGCGCAAGGTGAATGCCGGTTTCGACGGTCGCCTCGCCTCCACCGCGCCGTATGCCCGGTTCGCCTACACCTGGAGCCTGCCAGCCGGCGAACTCACCACGGGCGGCTTCTACCTGCACGCGCGGCGCGGGCTGCCGGGCGTGAACGCGGCGGGTCAGGCGGTGGCGCAGCCCGGGCCGACCGACCGCTTCGACGACTTCGGCCTGGATGCCAGCTACCAGCGCGCCTTCGGCAGCGACCATCGGATGACGGTCAATGCGCTGTACGTGGGCGAGCGGCAGAAGCTGGACGCGACATACGCCTCCGGTGCGTCGACCTACCATACCGGCCGGTTGAGCGCGCTCAACCTGGCCGCCAGCTACTGGTATCAGGACACCTGGGGCGCCACGGTGAACCTGTTTGCCGACAACGGCCGCCGCGATCCGCTGCTGTACGGCAACGACGGCAAGCCGGACACCCGCGGCGGCATGCTGGAGGCCGACTGGAATCCCTTCGGCCACGCCGACTCGTGGGCGCGGCCTTTTGCCAACGTGCGCGTGGGCCTGCAATACACCTGGTTCACCCGCTTCAGCGGTCGCGTGCACAACGTGGACGGCGCCGGCCGCCGCGCCAGCGACAACAACACGACCTTCCTCTACGTGTGGCTCGCGATCTGAGTCCACGCACCGCCGCTGCCCGTTCGCGCGGGCAGCGGCAGTGCGCTCGGCCGAGCGCGCTCCAGTCCACCGGCTCCTCGTTCCCGCGGCTCCTCGTTCCCAGTGATCTCGAAGATCAGCTGGCGGTAAACGAAAAGGGCCGCGTCGAGGCGATCGATGCGGCCAAGGGTTTGAACCGACCACTGCCATGGACGGAGCCGGTGTCGGAGGGGATCCGAAGCGGCCCGCGCACTATGGCGAGGCGGCGTCTCGGATCCCGCGACGGGTCGTCACGGCGTGGCCGCGGCGGACGCGTTCCAGCGCAGCACCGCCAGCACCGGGAAATGGTCCGACGGGTACACCGCGCCCTCGTGCGCGGTGATCGTGTCGGCGCGCAGTGCGGTGAAGCCGCGGGTGAGAATCCAGTCGATGCGCTTGGTCGGCGTGCCGGTGAAATTGTGGAAGGTGTTGTCCGGGCCGGCATGCTCCGGCGCGCTGGTGCGCGCGTCGACGAGCAGGCCGGTGAGCAGCGCGTGCGCTTCGCTGGCCGGCGTGGTGTTGAAATCGCCGGTGAGCACGATCGGCACGCCCTTGGGCAAGGCCTGCAGGCGCGCCAGGATCTCCCGGGCGCCCTTGCTGCGCGCCGGCTCGTCGCGGTCGCGGTAGGGCAGGTGGGTGTTGAAGAAATAGAAGCGGCGACCGTCCGCCTTCCGCTCGAACAGCGCCCAGGTGACCATGCGCGGATACGGGTGCCCCCAGCTGATGCTGCCGGGCACGTCCGGCGTGTCGGACAGCCAGAAGTTGCCCGAGGCGATCACCTTCAGCCGGTCGCGGCGATAGAACACGCCCATGTGCTCGTCGCCCTCGCCGCCGCGGCGGCCCTCGCCGAACCAGGCGTACTGCGGCAGCTTCGCCACCACGTAATCGCCCTGCCGCCTGTGCAGCTCCTGCGTGCCGAACACGTCGGGGTCGGCATCGCGCACGGTGCGCACGAACAGCTCGCGACGGTTCTCCCACACGTTCACGCCATCGGCCGAGGGCGTGCGCACGTTGAAGGTCATCACGCGCAGGTCGGGCGGCGGAGCGGCGCGCGGTGCCGACGTGGCGCAGCCGGCGAGGGCGGCGGGCAGCAGCGCGCAGAGCATCCAGCGGATGTGTCGGTGCATGGCGAGGGTTCCAGGCAGGTCAGGTGGGCAGGTCAGATGGACAGGTCAGGTGGACAGGGCGGCGGCATCGGCCAGCCCGATGCCATCGCGTTGCATGGCCGCCCGCGTGGGCGCATCGCCGGCCGGCGTCACCGGCCGGCACAGCTCCCACAGCACGTGGGTGCGAAAGCCCAGCCGCGCGGCGTCCTGCGCGCTCCACAGCACGCACACGTCGCGCGCCAGGCCGCACAGGTAGACCTCGTCCACGCCGCGCTCGCGCAGCCAGCCGGCCAGTCCGGTGGGCGGGCGCGTGCCGGCCGGGCCGTGGTTTTCCCGGAACGCGCTGTACGAATCCACGCGCGGGTCGCTGCCCTTGCGGATCACCGCGTCCACGCTCGACCAGTCCACGTCCGGGTGCAGCGCGGCGCCCGGCGTGCGCTGCACGCAGTGCTCCGGCCACAGCGTCTGCGGCTGCTCGTACAGCGTGATGCTCTCGAACGGCGCGCGACCCGCGTGCGAGCTGGCGAAGGAGACGTGCCCGGCCGGATGCCAGTCCTGCGTGGCGACTGCGTGGCCGAAGCGGCGCGCACGCAGCAGCGCGTCGATGCCGGGCACGATCGCGTCGCCTTCGTGGCAGGCGAGCGCGCCGCCGGGCATGAAGTCCGGCTGCAGGTCGATCACGATCAGGGCGGCGCGGGAGAGGTCGATGGCGGACATGCGGGTCGGGCGTATCGGGGAAGGGCGTTCGATCATGCCTCCTCGCCACGCGGCGCGTCGAGGCGAGTGCGTCGCGCGCGGGCGCTCTGCGACCATGCGGCGATGTGACAATGCGGCGATGTCCGCGCGCCGCCTGTTTCCGCTGCTGCTGTTGCTCGGCCCGGCCGCCGCCGCGGCCCCTGACGACAAGGCCCTTCCATGATCGCGATGATCGGCTTCGACGCCGACGACACCCTCTGGCACAGTGAGGGCTACTACCAGGCGGCCAGCGCCACGTTCGTCGACATCGTGGGGCGCTACGTCGACCTCGCCGCCAACGCGCGCGATAACTGAACGCGTTCAGCAGCGTGAGCGCGCAGGGCTCGCGCGGTCACATCGATGAAGGCGATACAAGCGTGCATTTCACGCCCCGGGTCGGGCGCCATCGGCAGCATGTGTACCGGCGAATCCCCCCCCGTTCGCCGGGCGCCCTGTCGACGCCCCACCCACTGCCGAGGAACTCCCCATGAGCAAGACCGACCACGACGTGAAGGTACTCAACGACCTCATCGAAACCGCCATCGACAGCGCCGACGGTTACCGGGAAGCGGCCAAGGACGCCGACAACACCCGCTTCGCCGGCAGCTTCGCCAGCCGCGCGCAGGAACGCGCACAGGTGACCGGCCAGCTGCAGCGCCAGGTGCGCCTGCTTGGCGCCGAACCGGAGGACGACGGCTCGGTGCTGGCGCGGGCGCACCGCATGTTCGTCAACCTGCGCAAGTCGCTCAGTTCGGGCGATACCGCGGTGGTCGACGAGGTGGAACGCGGCGAGGACCACATCAAGGCAAAATTCGAGCACGCGCTCAAGGATGACACGCTCTCGCCGCCGACCCGCTCGGTGATCATGCAGGCCTACGTATCGGTGAAGGCTGGCCACGACCAGATGCGCGATCTCAAGCAATCGTTGCATCGCCAGAACTGAGAGGCCGAGCGTGCGATGCAGCGGCCCCGCCCCGGCTGGGCCGCTGCTACAGTGCGCGCGCTTTCCCACCGGCGATGCCGTCATGTCCGCTGCTGCCCGCGATGGCGTCCCACGCATCGTGCTTGACACCAATGTCTGCCTGGACCTGTTCGTGTTCCGCGATGTGGCGTGTGCGTCGCTCGCCGCGGCGCTGGCGGCCGGGCAGGTGCAGGCGGTGGTCGATGCGGCCTGCCGCCGCGAATGGCTGCGGGTGCTCGAATATCCCAGCGTGCCGATCCGCCCCGAGCAGCGTGCGGAGCTGCGCGAGCGCTTCGACGCCGCGGTGCACCTGCTGGCCGAGCTGGCGACATCCGCCGGCCTCGCGCCGCTGCCGACCTGCCGCGATCCGGACGACCAGAAATTCCTGGAACTGGCGCTGACCAGCGACGCGCCGTGGCTGATCAGCAAGGATCGCGACCTGCTCAAGCTGGCCCGGCGCACGCGCAAGGCGGGGCTGTTCCTGATCCTGAAACCGGAACAATGGTCGCCGGCGCTGATCGGTCGCGCGCTCGCGCCGGGCGTGGCGTAGGCGGCCACAGGTCCGTTTGCGGCGCATCGGCAGCCGGCATGCGGCGATCCGGGCATGGGGCGGCGAGGGCGGCTGTGCTTCAATCGGCAGCCCCCACTTCGCGAGTCGCCGCCATGCTGGATACCGTGCCGATCGACTGCCCCTACTGCGGCGAGCCGATCGAGATCTACATTGAGCCGGCCGAGGAGTCGCACCGCTATGTCGAGGACTGCCCGGTGTGCTGCCGGCCGATCACCGTGTCGGTGCAGGTGCATCTCGACGGCGAGATCAGCGTGAGCGCCAGTTCGCAGGACGACGCGTGAGCGTGCGGCTTGCCACGCGCCGTCAGGGAGTGCGCCATGCCGTATGACCAGTCGTGGATGGGCTACGGCTTCGTCGGCGGCCTGCAGGCCGGGGCGATCAGCGCCGTGGCCGGTGCGCTGCTGTTTGCGCTGTTCCACGCGATCGGCCGTCGCGGCCGCTGGAGCGAGGCGAAGAAGATCGGCTGGTCGTACCTGCTGGCACTCGCGCTGAGCGGCGGCGGCGACATCGGCAACCTGTTCTATTTCAACTTCGGCAAGCTGCAATCGCTGGTCCTGCTGCGCGCCAAGCTGGCCGAGGTGCACGATCCGGACAACCTGGGCACGCGCGCATTGTGCGAAATGGTCGGCGTGGGCGTGGGCATCTTCGCCGCGTGGCTGGTGATCGACTGGCTGGCGCGGCGCCACGCCCGGGGCGGCGCGTCGCGCTAGCGCGAAACCTGTAGGAGCGCACCCTGTGCGCGAATGCTTTTGGCGTTTGGCTTTGATGCCGATCAGGAGCAAAAGCATTCGCGCACAGGGTGCGCTCCTACAGGTTTCGGATGTTGCTGAATTTCAGCGGCGCAACACCAGCGGCGTCGCGCCAGGGCATCCCCCCTACAGGATCGGATCGAACAGCCGCGCCACGTGCATCGCCACGCGGCGCAGGTAGGGCGCGTCGTCGTACTCGCGCGCATCGATGGCGCGGCAGCGGGCGAAGTCTTCGCGCAGCATCGCCTCCACGTCGGCGGCGAAGGCCTCGTCCACCGCCAGCGCGGTGATCTCGAAGTTGAGCCGGAACGAGCGGCTGTCCAGGTTCATGCTGCCGATCGCGGCCGTGTGGTCGTCCACCAGCACCGCCTTCTGGTGCAGGAAGCCAGGCTGGTAGCGGTACATGCCGATGCCCCGCTGCAGCGCCTCGTGCGCGTGCAACGTGGAGGCGAGGAACACGCCGTGGTGATCCGGCCGCGCGGGAATCATCACGCGCACGTCCACCCCGCGCAGCACCGCCAGCTGCAGGGCCGACAGCACCGCGCTGTCGGGCACGAAATACGGCGTGCTCAGCCACACCCGCTGGCGCGCCGCGTTGATCAGCGCGGTGAAGCACAGCGAGCCGGTTTCCTGGTCGTCGGCCGGGCCGGTGGTGAGAACCAGCACGCTGGCGGTGCCGTGGTCGGCGATGGCGCCGACGGGCGGCAGGGTGGTGCCGGTGCTCCAGTACCAGTCCTCGGCGAAAGCCTGGCGCAGGTCGGCCACGGCCGGTCCGCGCAGTTCCAGCTGGGTGTCGCGCCAGGGCGACAGTGGCGGTCGTCCGCCGAGGTATTCGTCGCCCACGTTGAGCCCGCCGACGAAGCCGCAGGCGTCATCCACCACCACCAGCTTGCGGTGGTTGCGGAAGTTGAGCTGGAAGCGGTTGCGCCAGCGCCGCCCGGCGAAGGCCTGCACCTGCACACCGCCGCGGCGCAGGGTGTCGACGTAGGCCGGCGGCAGGTCGTGGCTGCCGATGTTGTCGTACAGCAGGTGCACGCGCACGCCGGCGGCGGCGCGTTGCAGCAGCGCCTGCTGCAGGCGACGGCCCAGCATGTCGTCGTGGATGATGAAGAACTGCACCAGCACGTCGCGCTGCGCCCGGGCGATGGCCTCGAACATCGCGTCGAAGGCGGCCTGGCCATTGACCAGCAGGCGCAGCGCATGGCCGCGGCGGAACGGCCGGCCGGCCAGCGCGGCCAGTGCGTCGAACCGTACGCAGGCTGGGTGGGCGCCCGCTGCGGCGAGGATGCCGGTGCCTCGCCGGCGCGGCGTCGGCGAGTAGCCGCGCACGTGGCTCGATCCCAGGTACAGGTAGGACACCAGGGTAACGTAGGGCAGCAGCACCAGGCCCAGCGCCCAGGCCATCGCGCCCTGCGGCGTGCGCGCGTGCACCACCGCGTGCATGGCGGCGAGTGTGCCCAGCAGGTGCAGGGCGAGGGCAGTGAGCGCGAGGATGTCGGTCAGCATCGCGGCTGGCGGCGCGGAGCATGACGGCGCATGCGCGGGTGGGGCCGGATCTCTTGCATCGAAGTCTCCGCGGTGGCTATGTCGGCGCGCGACGGGGGCCGCAGCGCGGTGAGATCGCGCGTCGAGTGTCGCCAATCCGCCCGGCAGGCGGCAAGGGTGGACCATGGTCGGCATGCTGGGCGGCGGCATGTTTCGCTACGCTCGGGCTGTTCAGCGTCGTCGTTCGGGGCCGTCATGGGAGCCGACAGCCGGAGCCGTCAGCCGGGGCCTCCAGCCGGAGCCTCCAGCCGGAGCCGTCAGCCGGGGCGTCCCACCATGCCTGCCTTCCCCTTTCCCCAGGAGTTGCCATGAAAGCCGTTGCCTACCGCCAGTCGCTGCCCATCGACGATCCGCACAGCCTGCTCGACGCGACCCTGCCCGAACCGCCGGCACCGACCGGACGCGACCTGCGGGTGCGCGTGCAGGCGGTGTCGGTCAATCCGGTGGACACCAAGATCCGCCGCAACGTGGACCCCGCCGGCGCCGACAAGGTGCTGGGCTGGGACGCCGCCGGCACGGTGGAGGCGGTCGGTCCCGAGGCCACGCTGTTCAGGCCGGGCGACGCGGTGTTCTACGCCGGCGCGATCGACCGCGCCGGCAGCAACGCCGAGCTGCAACTGGTGGACGAGCGCATCGTGGGGCGCAAGCCGGCCTCGCTGGATTTCGCGCAGGCCGCCGCGCTGCCGCTGACCGCGATCACCGCGTGGGAGCTGCTGTTCGACCGGCTCGGCGTGGCGCGCGGCGACCAGCACAAGACCTTGCTGGTGGTCGGCGCGGCCGGCGGCGTGGGCTCGATGGCGGTGCAGATCGCGCGCAAGCTCACCGGGCTCACCGTGATCGGTACCGCCTCGCGCCCCGAGACGCAGGCCTGGGTGCGCCAGCTTGGCGCGCATCACGTGGTCGATCATCGTGCCGGCCTGCTGGAACCGGTGCGTGCGGTGGCGCCGGACGGCGTGGACTACGTGATGAGCCTGACCCACACCGAGCAGCACTACGAGGCGCTGGTGGAGCTGCTCAACCCGCAGGGCAGGCTCGGCCTGATCGACGACCCGGCCACGCCGATCGACATCCGCGCGATGAAGCGCAAGAGCATCTCGCTGCACTGGGAGTTCATGTACACGCGCTCGCTGTTCCACACGCACGACATGCTGGCCCAGCACCGCATCCTCGACGAGCTGGCCGACCTCATCGACGCCGGTGCGCTGCGTGGCACCATGCGCGAGCACTACGGCACGATCAACGCCGCCAACCTGCGCCGCGCCCATGCGCAGCTGGAGAGCGGCAGCACCATCGGCAAGATCGTGCTGGAAGGATTCTGAGCCGGTGGTGCGGGCGGCGCGCGGATCGCATCCGGCACCGGCGGTCACCGCCCGCTGAAGCCATGACGCCCCGGCCGGCCCTGGGTCGGCCGGGGCGACGATTCAACCGCCGCGCAGCTGGAACGTCACCGGCACGCGCGCCCAGGCCTGCACCGCACGCCCGTCCACCATCGCCGGCTGGAACGACCAGCCCGAGAGCACCTGGCTACGTGCGCTGCGATCGAGCAGCGGATAGCCGCTGCTGCGCTCCACCTGCACGTCGACCGGCTGGCCGCTCTCATCCACCAGCACGCGCAGCAGCACGGTGCCGTGCATGCGCTGGCGCATCGCCGTGGCCGGGTAGTCCAGCGGCGCCCGTCGGTAGGCGAGGCTGGCCTCCACCGGTGCCGCGCCCACCGACGATGACGGGGGAGCGAGCGTGGGCGTGCTCACCGGCGGCGCGGCGATATTGCCGTCGTCCACCGCCGCCACGACGGGCGGCGCCACCGGCGCGGGTTTCACCCGGGTCACCGGCGTGGGGGTCGGGGCGGGCAGCGGCTTGACGTCCAGCAGCGGCGGCGCGGGCGGCGGTGGCGGCTGCTTCTCGATGATGCGCACGGTGGGAACGGGCGCCGGCCTGGACGGCACGTCCGCTAGCCGCGGTGGCAGCGGCCGCAGGGCGGCGACGAGGATGACGAGGTTGAGGGCCATCGCCGCACTCAGGGCGGCGATGCGCACCTGGTCGGGATGGGGACGACGAACACCAGCCAGGCTTGCGGACGACATGGGCGACCTCCTGACAATCGACGTGGGTTGTGGCGCCGCCGCGCTGCGGGGAAGCAGTGGGGATCGCGGAGGTGCAGCTGCAGCCTATGCCGGAAGTCATGGGTCGGGCAAGCGGACGTCTGGATGGCCAAAAGTTACCCGTGAAACCTTTGGGTCGGGGCCGATCGCCGGCGAGCCACGACGATCGGCCGGCGCGTGGTACCGACACGCGACCTGCGCAGCGTTGCACCCGATTCATCCGCCGCGCGCACAATGGGCCGATCCGGCCACGAGCCGGCCACTCGACGCGGGGAAAGATCATGGGTATTCGCACATTCGCGGTGGCGTGCGCGCTGCTGCTGGGCATGGCGGTCGCGCCGGCGGCGCGGGCGCGCGAGCTGTCCTGCAAGATGACGTTCCAGCTCTCGGGCTGGTCGGTGTTCTACAAGACCGCCACCGGCAGCGGCACGGTAACCTGCAGCAACGGCCAGAGCATGCACGTGCGGCTGCGCGCCAAGGGCGGCGGGCTGACCTTCGGCAAGATTGCCATCGACCACGGCATCGGCAAGTTCACCGGGGTCGACAGCATCGCCGACATCAAGGGCCACTACGCCAACGCCGAGGCGCACGCGGGGGCGGAGAAGTCCGCCGATGCGCAGGTGGTGACCAAGGGCAGCGTGTCGCTGGCGCTCAGCGGCAAGGGCCGCGGCTGGAATCTGGGCATCGCCTTCGGCGCCTTCATCATCGAGTGACGCGCGCCCGGCGGCGGAGCGTGCGCCGCCGCCGGATTTCCATGCGTGGCGGTATGCAGGGCAGGGGCGCCGCGCTATGGTGCAGTGCATGATAGGCCGCCATCGCGGCCCGGCGGAGAACCCACGTGACCACCCTGAGAATCGCGCCCGCGCCACGCTATGCATTCGGCGACGAGCTGGCCAGCAGCATCGTGCACGGCATCGGCATCGTGCTCAGCATCGGCGGGCTGGTCGCGCTGGTAACGCTGTCGGCGATGCATGGCACGGCCCGCGACGTGGTGGCCAGCGCGGTGTTCGGCGCCACGCTGGTGCTGCTGTACACCGCCTCCACCCTCTACCACGCGGTGCCGGTGGCCCGGGCCAAGCCGGTGCTGCGCACGCTCGACCACATCGCGATCTACCTGTTGATCGCCGGCACCTACACCCCGTTCACCCTGATCGCCCTGCCGGGACGCTGGGGCTGGAGCCTGTTCGCCGCGGTGTGGACGCTGGCCGCGCTGGGCAGCGCGCTGGAGTTCGGCGCGCTCAGGCGCTATCGCAAGCTGTCGGTGCTGCTGTACATCGGCATGGGCTGGATCGGCATGATCGCGTTCAAGCCGCTGATGGCGCACCTGCAGACCGGCGGCATGCTGCTGCTGATCGCCGGCGGCCTGGCCTATACGCTGGGCGTACCGTTCTACCTGTGGCGGCGGCTGCCGTATCACCACTCGGTGTGGCACGGCTTCGTGCTCGCCGGCAGCGTGCTGCACTACCTCGCGGTGCTGCTCTACGTGATTCCCGGCGCCGGCTGAGTCGTCAGCCCAGCAGCATCCCCAGCGCGAACAAGCCGAGCATGGCGAACGACACCGCCAGCTTGAACAGCGTGCCGAACAACAGGCCCAGCCAGGCGCTGACGCCCACGTGCGTCGAGCGCAGCACGCTGTTGCCGGCCAGCAGTTCGCCGGCGAGCGCACCCACGAACGGCCCCAGCAGCAAACCGGGGACGCCGAGGAAGAGGCCAGCAAAGGTGCCCAGCGTGGCGCCCCACAGCGCCTGCCGGCTCGCGCCGACGCGCTTGGCGCCCAGCGCGCCGGCCACGAAGTCGATGACCACCCCGGCCGCGCCCAGCAGTCCGATGCCGACCAGCCACCACGTTCCCAGGTGCCGGTAACCGTCCACCGCCGCGGCCAGCCAGATACCGCCGAACAGCATCGGGATGCCCGGCAGCGCCGGCAGCAGCGCCCCGGCCAGCCCGCCGAGCATCAGCACGGCGGCGAGGAGGTAGAGGAAGAGCTCGAGCATGGGTGGCATTTCGGATCGACGGGATGATTACCGTACACGCCGCCGCCCGCGCCGTCAGGCACGGTGCGCGCCCTACTTCTCGACGAAGGCGCGCTCGATCACGTAGTCGCCCGGCTCGCGCGTGCGCGGCGAGGCGTGGAAGCCGCGGCCGTCGAGCAGGGCGCACAGGTCGTCCAGCATGGCCGGGCCGCCGCACAGCATCACGCGGTCGGTGGCGGGGTTGAGCGGCGGCAGGCCGAGTGTGGCGCTCATCTGGCCGTCGACGATGGCGTCGGTGATGCGGCCCTGGTTGCGGAACGCGTCGCGGGTGACGCTGGGGTAGTAGATGAGCTTCTCGCGCACTAGCTCGCCCAGGTATTCGTGTTGCGGCAACTCGTGCTGCAGATAGTCGGCGTAGGCGAGGTCGCTGACGTGGCGCACGCCGTGGGCGAGCACGATCTTGTCGAAGCGCTCGTAGGTTTCCGGGTCGCGGATGATGCTCAGGAACGGCGCCAGCCCGGTGCCGGTGCCAAGCAGGTAGAGGTGCTTGCCGGGCTTGAGGTCGTTGAGCACCAGCGTGCCGGTGGGCTTGCGGCTGACGATCACCGGGTCGCCGGGCTTGAGGTGCTGCAGGCGCGAGGTGAGCGGGCCGTTCGGCACCTTGATCGAGAAGAACTCCAGGTGCTCTTCCCAGCGCGCGCTGGCGATGGAATACGCGCGCATCAGCGGGCGGCCGTCCACTTCCAGCCCGATCATCACAAAGTGCCCGCTCTCGAAGCGCAAGCCGGGGTCGCGCGTGGTGCGGAAGCTGAAGAGCGTGTCGTTCCAGTGATGCACGTCGATCACGTGCTCGGTCGCCAATGCCACCATGGTTGATACCGTTCGAATGGGAGGAGCCGGCGGGGAGGCCGGACGCGCGGTGGCGCAGGATGCGCGGTCGCCGCGAGGATCGGAAGTCAGCATGGCATTATGCCATCGGCGGCCATGCTGGCCCAGGCCGGGACGGTCGCCCCGTACAATGCGCGGATGACTGCTGCTCCCGCTCCCCTTACGGCTGATTCGACCGATGCGCTCTGGCGCGTCTGCGTCGCGCCGATGATGGACTGGACCGACCGCCATTGCCGCTATTTCCATCGGCTGCTGTCGCCGCGGGCGCGGCTTTATACGGAAATGGTCACCAGCGCGGCGCTGGTGCGCGGCGGTCAGCTGCGCCTGCTCGAGCACAGCCAGCAGGAGCATCCGGTGGCGCTGCAACTGGGCGGCAGCGATCCGGTGGAACTGGCGCGCGCGGCGGTGCTCGGCGCGCAGGCCGGCTACGACGAGATCAACCTCAACGTCGGCTGCCCGTCCGACCGGGTGCAGTCGGGCCGCTTCGGCGCCTGCCTGATGCTGGAACCGGCGCTGGTCGGGCAGTGCGTACGGGCGATGCGCGAGGCAGTGGCGGCGGCTGGCTTCGCGATTCCGGTGACGGTGAAGTGCCGCATCGGCGTCGACGACCAGGACGACTACACCGACCTGCAGCGCTTCACCGAGACGATGCTCGCCGCCGGCGTCAGCGTGCTGGTGGTGCACGCGCGCAAGGCCTGGCTGCAGGGCCTGAGCCCCAGGGATAACCGCGAGATCCCGCCGCTGGACTACGGGCGCGTGTACCGGCTCAAGCGCGAGTTCGACCCGCTCACGGTGGTGATCAATGGCGGCATCACCTCGGTGGACGAGGTGCGCGCGCATCTGTCGCAGGTGGACGGGGTGATGCTCGGCCGCGCCGCCTATCACGATCCCTACCTGCTGGCGCAGGTCGAGTCGGCGCTGTATGGCGAGCCGCTGCCCCCGCGCGAGGCGGTGCTGGCGCACCTGCGTCCCTACGTCGAGGCCGAGCTGGCCCGCGGCACCGCGATCAAGCACATCACCCGGCACCTGCTCGGGCTCTACCAGGGACAGCCCGGCGCACGCAGTTTCCGCCGCGTGCTGAGCGAGGGCGCGCACCGGCCGCAGGCCGGCTGGAGCCTGCTGGAGCAGGCGCTCGACCCGGTGCGCGTCGCGGCATGACAAGCTGCCGTGTTCGGGCCACTATTCAGCCCGGGCGCCTTAACCTCGCAGTATGCCGGGTTCCCCGCCGGCGGTCGGATCACGAACGCATGACATCCAAGACGCTTATCCTGTCGCGCCTGCTGGTCGCGTCTTCGCTGATGGCGGCGGCCACGCCGCTGTGGGCGCGGCAGGCATCCGGCCTGAGCCTGGACCAGGCGGTCGAGAAGGTGCAGCACGATACGGGGGGTAGGGTGCTTTCGGCGGATCGGCGCGAGTTCGGACGCAAGACCGAATACCGCATCAAGGTGCTCACGCCCGACGGGCACGTGCGCACGCTGGCCATCCCTGCCGATCCGGACAAGCGTCCGGCACCGGCCCAGTCAACCAAGAATCCGGCCGACAACGGCTGGGGCAACAAGGAGAAACACTGATGCGCATCCTTTTGGTGGAGGACGAGGCGCCGCTGCGCGAGACGCTCGCCGCGCGGCTGAAGCGCGACGGCTTCGCCGTCGACGCGGCGCAGGACGGCGAGGAGGGCATGTACCTGGGCCGCGAGGTGCCGTTCGACCTGGCGATCATCGACCTGGGCCTGCCCAAGATGTCCGGCATGGACCTGATCAAGTCGCTGCGCGAGGCCGGCCAGCGCTATCCCATCCTCATCCTCACCGCCCGCGGCGGCTGGCAGGACAAGGTGGAAGGCCTCAAGCACGGCGCCGATGACTACCTGGTCAAGCCGTTCCACGTCGAGGAACTGCTGGCGCGCATCAACGCGCTGGTGCGTCGCGCCAGCGGCTGGTCCAAGCCGGTGCTGGCGTGCGGGCCGATCAAGCTCGACACCACCGCGCAGACGGTGTCGGTGGAGGGCAAGCTGGTCGACCTCACCAGCTACGAGTACAAGGTGCTCGAATACCTGATGCTGCACGCCGGCGAGCTGGTGTCCAAGGCCGACCTGACCGAGCACATCTACCAGCAGGACTTCGACCGCGATTCCAACGTGCTCGAAGTATTCATCGGCCGCCTGCGCCGCAAGCTCGACCCCGAAAGCACCATCAAGCCCATCGAGACCGTGCGTGGACGCGGATACCGCTTTGCCATCCCCCGCAGCGACGGCGACGAAGACTGAGCCGCGTGCCGCGCGTCGCCCGCTGTCGCTGGCGGCGCGTGCGGCGCTGGCCACCGGCCTGGCGCTGGCCGGGTTCCTCGGCATCATCGGCGTCACCCTGTCCCAGGCCAAATACCAGACCGCGCTAAGCGGCCTGCGCGACCGGCTGCAAAACGACGTGCTGGCCTATCTGGCGCTGATCGACGTGGGCCGCAACGGTCGGCTGCTGCTGCCGTATTCCTCGCCCAACCCGAGTTTTTCCATGCCCGGCTCGGGCCTTTACGCGGTGGCGATGGGCAACGACGGCTTCCATTGGGAATCGTCCTCGGCGATCGGTCGCGATTTCGGCTTCCTCTCGCGGCTGAAGCCGGGCGAGACGCGTTTTGTCGGTCCGATCGACACGCGCATGGGCCGCATCTACTACTACAGCTACGGCGTGGTGTTCGAATCGCAGGACCACAAGGCCGTGCCGCTCACTTTCACCGTGGCGCAGACAGAGGATCAGTTCCAGGGCGAGAACGGCACCTACCGTCGCTCGCTGATCATCTACCTGTCCACGCTGGGGGTGATGCTGATCGTGCTGCAGATGCTGCTGCTGCGCTGGAGCCTGACGCCGCTGCGCAAGGTGGCGGCCGACATGAGCCGGGTCGAGCGCGGCCAGAGCGATTCGCTCGACAGCCAGTACCCGCTGGAGCTGACCGGCCTCACCGAGCGCATCAACGGTTTCATCGAGAGCGAGCGCGAGCAGCGCACGCGCTACCGCAACACGCTGGCCGACCTCGCGCATAGCCTGAAGACCCCGCTGGCGGTGATCCGCTCGCGGCTGGAGTCGTCCAGCGAGGCGCCGGCACTGGCGCGCGACGTGCTCGACCAGGTGCGCCGGATGGACGAGCTCGTGGCCTATCAGCTGGCGCGTGCCGCCACCACCGGGCGGCAGCCGTTCGCCACCGCCATTCCCATCGCGGGCCATGCCGAGGATCTGGTGCGGAGCCTGGAGAAGGTCTACGCGGCGAAGAACGTGCTGTGCGAGTTCGAGATCGACGAGGGTGCCGCGTTCCACGGCGAGCAGGGCGACCTGCTGGAACTGCTGGGCAACCTGCTGGAAAACGCCTTCAAGTGGTCGGGCCACCGCGTGCTGCTGGTGGTCAAGTCGCTGCCGCAGGCCGGCAGGCCGCGCCCGGGGTTGCTGCTGAGCGTGGAGGACGACGGCCCCGGCATCGCGCCGGACCAGGTCGACCGGGTGCTCCAGCGGGGCGTGCGCGGTGACGAGCGGGTGCAGGGCCACGGCATCGGCCTGTCCATCGTGCAGGACATCGTGCGGGCCTATCAGGGTGAGCTGGCGGTGGACCGCTCGCCGGAATTCGGCGGCGCGCGCTTCAGCGTGAGTCTGCCGCCGGGCTGAGAGGCAGGGTGCGCCGTTACTGGATCGATCCGGGCAGCAGCGACTGCCAGCCCACGTTCGAATGCGACGCCGGCGCCTGTCGTGCGCCCGTGCTCACCGGCAGCGTGGCCGAGCTGTCGCTGTCGTCGCTGCTCACCGCCGCTGGGGCGTCGCTGCTGCGGGTGGTGGACGGCGCGGCCAGGTCGCCACCGCCACTGCTGTTGCTGCTGTCGATCGTGCGGGTCCGCGAACTGCTTCCGGCGCTGTGCTGGCCCACGTTCCGGGTACCCATGTCATTGGTGCTGCCCATCGCCAGCGTCGGCGACGCGCCCGTCGCGGACAAAAGGCATCCAAGCATCCAGCAGGTGGCTCTCATGGCGATTCAACCCCTTGATTCGCATGAATCAGACGCCCGAGCGTGACAGAAAGCCGGTACGCATGCCAGTGTCCAGCGCGGCCTCGTGGCGTGGGCGGCGGCCATGTGCGCGATAGAATGCCGTCCATGTCCTTTTCCCTCTTCCCGTCCATGCCGGGCTCCGTCCATGCAGGCGGTTGATCTGCTCGCCGCGCTGGCTTCGGGCCAGCCGGTGTCCGGTGCCCGGCTGGCCGAATCGGCCGGGCTGACCCGCGCCGCCATCTGGAAGCAGATCGAGGCGCTGCGCACCCGCGGCCTGCCGATCGAAGCGCGCGGCAGCGCCGGCTACCGGCTACCCTGGCCGGTCGAGCTGCTCGACGCTGCGCGCATCCGCGAGGCGATGGACGGGTCCAGCCGTGAGCGGCTGGGTGCGCTGGAAGTGCACTGGGAGCTCGACTCCACCTCCAGCGAGCTGCTGCGCCGCGGTCCGATCGCAGCCGATCTCAGCGTGGTGTTCGCCGAAACCCAGAGCGCCGGTCGCGGTCGCCGCGGGCGCGCCTGGCTGTCGCCGCCGGGCATCAATCTGTACGTGTCGTGCCTGAAGCGCTTCGACGGCGGGCTGGCAGGCCTGTCCGGGCTGTCGCTGGCGGTGGGGGTGATCGTGCTGCGCGCGCTGGCCGCCGCGGGCGTGTCCGGCGCCGGCCTGAAGTGGCCCAACGACGTGCTCACGCCGCAGGGCAAGCTGGCCGGCATCCTCGTTGAGCTCAACGGCGAGTATCAGGGGCCCTGCGCCGCGGTGATCGGCATCGGCCTCAACCTGCGCCTCACCGACACGCTGCGCGAGCAGGCCGGGCAAGCGGTGGCCGATGTGGCCGGCCTGTGCGGTGGCCAGCCGCCCTCGCGCAACCGCATGGCCGCGGCGCTGGTGCAGGCGCTGGTGGACGGCCTGCAACAGTTCGAGCAGCACGGCTTCGCGTCCTTCGTGGACGACTACGCCACGCACGACTTGCTGCGCGACGTCCCGCTCACGCTGAGCGGTGCGCAGGGCGACTTCACCGGCACCGGCAGCGGCGTCGATGCCCACGGCGCGCTGCAGGTGCGGCTGGCCGATGGCAGCACGCGCGCGGTGGACAGCGCCGACGTCACGGTGCGCGGCGCATGAGGCTGCTGCTGGATCTGGGCAACACGCGCCTCAAATGGAGCGCCCGCGACGACACCGGCGAGCTGGCGCACGGCGCCGTGGCCTGGTCCGAGCCGGTGGCCGACGTCCTGCGCGAGGCCTGGCGCGCACTGCCGCCCATCGACGGCGTGTTCGGTGCCTCGGTGGTGGACCCGTCGCGCGAGGCGCTGGTGGCCGCACAGGCCACGGCCGCCGTGCCGGCCGGCGAGGTGCAGTGGCTGCGCAGTCCCGCCGCCGCGTGCGGCGTGCGCAGCGCCTACGCCGAACCCGAGCGGCTCGGCGTGGATCGCTTCCTCGCCATGGTGGCGGCCCATGCCGAAGGGTATTCGCCCTGCGTGCTGGTCGGCGTCGGTACCGCGCTGACGCTCGATGCGCTCGCCGGCGACGGCACCCACCTGGGCGGCGTCATCGCGCCGGGGCCGCAGCTGATGCAGCAGTCGCTGCTGGGTGCCACGGTGCGCGTGCGATCGGAACAGGCCGGCGTGGTCACCACGCTGGCCGACAACACCACCGATGCGGTGGCCTCGGGCTGCTGGGGCGCGTGCGCCGCGCTGGTCGAGCGATTCGCGGCGCAGGCAGCCCCCCAACTCGGTGGTGCACCGCTGCTGCTGTTCGGCGGCGGCGACGCGGCCGGCCTGCGTTCGCTGGTGGAGCGGCCCGGCGAGCTGTTTGCCGACGGCGTACTGCGCGGCCTGGACGTGTGGAGCCGCGTCGCGGTTCCGCCCGCAACATCACGCTCCTAGACTGCACGCGGAGCCTGCCCGAGGGATGTCGATGTTCCTGCGTCTTCTGTTCGTGTTGCTGGTCGCGCTCAACATCGCCGTCGGGGCGTGGCTGGTACTGGGCCAGGACGACGCCCACGTGCGCAGCGTCACCGATCCGGGCGTGCCGGTGCTGCACCTGCTGACCGAGCGGCCGGATCTCCTCGCCGCGGCAAGCGCACCCACACCGGCGGCATCCACGCCGGCCATCGCCACGTCGATCGCACCGGTACCGGCTGCATCGTCCGCCGCACCCACGTCGCCGCCAGCTGCCGCCAGCTACCGCTGCATGGCGCTGGGTCCGTTCGCCAGCCTGCAGGCGCTGCGCAGCGCGCGCAGCAGGCTGGCGTCGCAGACCGCCCGCAGCCGTTCGCGGCAGGAACAGTCGCAGCAGTCGCGCGGCTGGTGGGTGTACCTGCCCGCGCAGGCCAGCCGCACGCAGGCGCTGGCCCAGGCCCAGCGCCTGAGCGACGCGCATATCGGCGACTACTTCGTGGTCAGCTCCGGCGACCAACCGAACACCATTTCGCTGGGCCTGTTCAAGGATCCGGCGAACGCCCGCAAGCGCCGCGACGAGGTGGCGGCGGCGGGCTTTCCCGCGCAGATGACTGAGCGCGTGGAGACGGTGCCCGAGTACTGGCTCGACGTGGTGGTGGCCGACGACGATCCGGTCGCATGGAGCCAGCGCATCCGCAGCCTCGGCGTGGGCTCGCACAGCACCGGCTGCTTCTGATCCGGCGTCGCGCCCGAGCCCACGGCGCCTGTTAGAATCGCGTTCCACGCCGGCATAGCTCAGTTGGTAGAGCAACTGATTTGTAATCAGTAGGTCGCGGGTTCGACTCCTGCTGCCGGCACCGAATGACCATTCAGTGACATCCAATAAAGGCCGGATAGCCCAGTAAATACAAGGCTTACGGCCTTTTTCATGTCCAGCATCGTCTAACGACATCCATTGCAATCTACCGTCGATCGGCGGTAGCTTTGACGGTAGGCGGGGTTACCGCCAGAGAGGTTACAGCTTCGCCGTCATCGCCGAGGAGTGGCTTGCCAAGCAAGCCGCCACGATGGCGCCGGCCACGATGGCGAAAGCACGCTGGACATTCGACGACCTGGTGTTCCCCTGGATCGGCAGCCGCCCCATTGCCGAGATCGACCCGCCGGAAATGCTGGTGCTTCGCCGGATCGAGGAGCGCGGCGCCCACGAGACGGCCCATCGCACCAAGCAGCGATGCGGGCAGGTATTCCGCTACGCCATCGCCACCCACCGGGCAAAGCACGACCCCACCACCGACCTGCGCGGCGCGCTGACCGCTGCCAAGGTGGAGCATCGCCCCGCCATCACCGACCCGGCGAGGATTGGCGAGCTCCTACGCGCCATCGACGGCTACACCGGCGGCTTCGTGGTGCGCTGCGCATTACGGCTTGCGCCGCTGGTATTCACCCGCCCCGGCGAACTGCGCAAGGCGGAGTGGGCGGAGATCGACATGGACGCTGCGCTGTGGCGCATCCCTGCCGAACGGATGAAGATGCGGGAGCCCCACACGGTGCCGCTAGCGCCGCAAGCCGTGGCGGTTCTGCGCGAGCTGCAACCGCTCACCGGCAACGGACGCTACGTTTTCCCCAGCGCACGCACCACCAGCCGCCCCATGTCCGATGCGGCAGTGAACGCCGCGCTGCGCCGTATGGGCTTCGACAAGGACACCATGACCGGGCACGGCTTCCGCGCCCTGGCGTCGTCGCGCTTGAACGAGCTGGGCTGGGCGCCGGACGTGATCGAGCGCCAGCTGGCGCATGCCGAACGGAACAAGGTGCGGGCCGCCTACAACCGGGCGCAGTACATGGAGGAGCGCCAACGGATGATGCAGGCATGGGCCGACTACCTGGACGGCCTGCGCACTGGCGCCGACGTGGTGGCGTTCAAGCGCAAGGCAGTCTGAGTGTCCAGCGCCGTGCAATTGCGTGCCGTAGCGTATAGCTATACAGTGCACCCATGATCCGAAGCTTCCGCCACAAGGGATTGGAGCGGTTCTTCCGCACGGGCAGCACGGCAGGCATCCAAGCCAAACACGCCAAGCGCCTGCGCCTGCAACTGGCGCGCTTGGACGTGTCCAGCACACCGAACGACATGGCCGTACCCGGCTGGAAGCTGCACCCGCTGGCAGGCGACCTGGCCGGACACTGGGCGGTATGGGTCAACGGCAACTGGCGCATGACCTTCACGTTCAACGGCAGCGACGCCGAGCTGGTCGATTACCGGGACTACCACTAGAGGCACCACGATGAACATGCACAACCCGCCCCACCCTGGCGAAGTTCTGCGCGAATGGCTGGACGGCGTGACCGTCACCGATGCGGCGGCAAGGCTGGGCGTGACCCGCGTGGCGCTGTCGCGCGTGCTGAATGGCGCGGCTGCCGTGAGCGCGGAGATGGACTTGCGCCTGTCGAAGGCGCTGGGCACGACTCCGGGGAGCTGGTACGCGATGCAGGCCAATTATGACATGTGGCAGGCGCAGCGCACGTTCAAGGCGAAGGTGAAACCCATCCATGCGCAAGCGGCCTAACCGCGCCGCCGCCGGCCTGTTCGCAGGCATCAGGGCGATTCATGGCGACCTTGACCTGCGCACTCCCCCGTGTGGCGAGAAGGCGGCGTGACTATGGCCGCAAAGCGAAACGCGTCCGACGACGTCGCCATCACCTATGCCGACTTCCTGCTGCTGGCGCACGTTGAAGACTCAGGCGCGTGGGCGCCAGGGGTACGGATCGACAAGGACGGCGTGTGGGTGGACGACCTTGCCGGGAGCGAGCACCACACGCAAGAGGAGCGCCACGTTCTGATGGCGCACCCTGATGGCGATACCCGAAAGCCAGTCATCGCTTTCCCAACCACACTTGGGGAACTACGCCTGCGTCTACTACCGACCATCGGCATGGGCTGGCTAGATCCGTTCGAGCTGGCGGACTTCGTGGCGAAGCAGCGCCCGCGTGCGGTGAGCAAGTGGCCGTGGGGTAACCACGAAACCAAGCTGCTGCGCGATTTGGAAGCTGCTGGCAGGCGGTATCTCGGCGATAACTACGACCCCGACGATTCCAATACTGCCCCCAAGAGCAAGGACGTGGCGGAGTGGCTTCAATCCCAGCAGAAGACGCCGAAGCGTGACGCAGAGGTGTTCGCCAAGATGCTCAAAGGGGCTGGAAAGAAAACAGGCTCTTCGTGAAATCGTGTGGGTGATTGGCGCTCGGTGATTGCGGTGTAGCCCATGTAGAGCAGGGCCTTGCCGCCCTGGCCGAGGAGTGGCTGGCCAGGCAATCGGCGCGCATGGCCCCGGCCACGTTGGAAAAGGCCCGATGGACCTTCGATGACCTGGTGTTTCCGTGGATCGGCAGCCGACCGATTGGGGAAATCGACGCACCGGAAATGCTCAAGCTGCTGCGAGGGATCGAGGAGCGCGGCGCACACGAAACCGTCCACCGCATCAAGCAGCGCTGCGGGCAGGTGTTCCGCTACGCCATCGCTACCGGGCGCGCAAGTGATCCCGTTCAAACGCAAGGCGAGCTGACCCGGCTGGAACCGTCCGCACCCGTGCAGGGATATCCTTTGTGGGATATATTTAGACATCACTGGACCACGCAGGCCACGACCATGCAAACCATCAAGGTGTTCAAGCTGGGCAACGCGCAGGCCGTGCGCATCCCGGTGCGCTACCGCTTCAACGTGGACAAGGTGGAAGTGTTCCAGCGTGATGGCGAGTTGGTGCTGCGGCCGAAAACCGAAACAGCCGCCGACCTGTTCGCCCGCATCCGCGCCAAGCATGGCCCGCTGGATATCCAGCCCACGCCGCGCGGCAAGGCTGAACCCGTCGAGCCGCTGGAACTGTAGGCGTGGCGTCCGGCTACCTGCTGGATACCAACATGGTCAGCGCCGCCATGCGCGGCGAGCCAGCCAAGCTGCTGAACCGGCTGGCCGGTATCGCTGCCGACCGCCTGCACCTGTCCGTGCTGGTGCTGGCCGAACTGGCGACCGGCGCCGAGTTGGGCACGCGCAAGGCAGCCACGCTTGCCGCCGTGCGCGACCTGACAGCCGGCATGCCTGCCGTGCCGTTCGACGCCGACGCCGCCATGACCTATGCCCGCATCCGCGCTGCCCTGGAGCGCAAGGGGCAGATGATCGGCCAACTGGATTGCCTGATCGCAGCGCAAGCCGTGGCGCGCGAGCTGGTGCTGGTCACCAACAACCTGCGCGAGTTTCGCCGCGTGCCGGGTTTGCACTGCGAGAACTGGTTGCGTTGATCGAATCGCCGCGCGTGGCGCCAGGGGTCAACCGATGGCCCTGGTCTGCTTGCCGCAAGGTCGGTGCAAAGAGACAGGTTGTGCCGAAGCCATCCCCGCGACCGCCGGTGGTGTGTGGTGAGAGGCTGAGAAAAAATCGCCCGCCTACTGCGCCCGCCGCCAAACGCCCGTGCCGGCGGCGCGCTGGGCGCCAATCCGGGTCATTTGGCTCACCAAACTCCCCGGATTGGCGCCCAGCGCACCTTGTCACGAACGCTTGGCGGCGCTCTCGCTACGGCGGTCGAATTTTTCTCAGCCTCTGACTCGACATGCACGTTCCGCCCGTGGTGGACCGCCACCGGGATGCCGGATGGCCCGGATGCTGCTGCGGTTTCCCGTTGTACAGCGCATGCAACGGCCTGAAAGGGCGGGCGGCCACAGGCTAGAATGGCGCGCTGGATCGAATGGCACGCGGTGCGCGCCAGGCACGGGAGGGCGATGCGCACCACCTTCACCACGCACTGCCGACGTTTCCGGCACATGGTAGACGTGCGTTCCGACACGACGAGGCAGTACATGAGCATGCAGAGCATTTCCCTGATCGGCGTTCCCACCGACATCGGTGCGGGCCATCGCGGCGCCTCGATGGGGCCGGAGGCGCTGCGTGTGGCGCGGCTGACCGAGAGGCTGGCCCGGCGCGGGCTGAGCGTGGCCGATCGCGGCAATGTCGCCGGGCCGATGAACCCGTGGCAGCCGCCGGTGGAAGGTTATCGCCACCTGGCCGAAGTGGTCGCGTGGAACCGCGGCGTGTTCGAGGCGGTGCGCGCCGAACTGGACGGCGGCCACCTGCCGATCCTGCTCGGTGGCGACCACTGCCTGGCGATCGGCTCGATCGCCGCGGTGGCTGCGCACTGCCGCGCGCAGGGCAAGTCGTTGCGCGTGCTGTGGCTGGACGCACACTCGGATTTCAACACCGCACAGGCCACGCCCTCGGGCAACATCCACGGCATGCCGGTGGCCTGCCTGTGCGGCAACGGTCCGAAGGAACTGGTGGAGATCGGCGGCCACGTGCCGGCCACCTCGCCGGACGTGTACCGCCAGATCGGCATCCGCTCGGTGGACGACATCGAGAAGCAGCTGATCCGCGATGCGCAGGTGCAGGTGTTCGACATGCGCCACATCGACGAGAACGGCATGAAGCGCACGATGGAAGAAGCGCTCGCCGGCGTGGACGCCAACACCCACCTGCACGTGAGTTTCGACGTCGATTTCCTCGACCCGACCATCGCGCCGGGCGTGGGCACCACCGTGCGCGGCGGTCCGAACTACCGCGAGGCGCAGCTGTGCATGGAGATGATCGCCGACACCGGCCGCCTCGGCTCGCTCGACATCGTCGAGCTCAACCCCGCCTACGACAAGCGCAACCAGACCGCGAAGCTCGCGGTGGACCTGGTCGAATCGCTGTTCGGCAAGTCCACCCTGATCCACTGAGCACGATCGCGCACGCATGCAGACCCGAGTCCTCACCGGCATCACCACCACCGGCACGCCGCACCTGGGCAACTACGTCGGCGCGATCCGTCCGGCGATCGCCGCCAGCCGCCGCGACGAGGTGGACGCGTTCTACTTCATGGCCGACTACCACGCGCTGATCAAGAGCGACGACCCGGCGCGCATCGAGCGCTCGCGGCTGGAGATCGCCGCGACCTGGCTGGCCGCGGGGCTGGACCCGGAGCGCGTCACCTTCTACCGGCAGTCGGACATCCCGGAGATCCCTGAGCTCACCTGGTTCCTCACCTGCGTCACCGCCAAGGGCCTGCTCAACCGCGCGCACGCCTACAAGGCGGCGGTGGACAAGAACGTGGCCGAGGGCGAGGACGCCGATGCGGGCATCACCGCGGGGCTCTACATGTATCCGGTGCTGATGGCCGCCGACATCCTCGCCTTCAACGCGCACCAGGTGCCGGTGGGCCGCGACCAGATCCAGCACATCGAGATGGCGCGCGACATCGCGCAGCGCTTCAACCACATCTACGGCCGCGACTTCTTCGTGCTGCCGGAGGCGCTGATCGAGGAACAGGTGGCCACGCTGCCCGGCCTGGATGGCCGCAAGATGTCCAAGAGCTACGACAACACCATCCCGCTGTTCGCGGCAGGTGCCAGGGGCATGCGCGAGGCGGTCCTGCGCATCGTCACCGACTCGCGCCTGCCCGGCGAGCCGAAGGACCCGGACAGCTCGGCGCTGTTCACCCTTTTCCGTGCGTTCGCCAGCGAGGCGGAGAGCCAGGCGTTCCGCACCGCGCTGATCGATGGCATCGGCTGGGGCGAGGCCAAGCAGGTGCTGGTCGAGCGCATCGAGGCCGACGTGGCGCCGATGCGCGCGCGCTACGACGAGCTGATCGTGAACCCCGCGCAGATCGAGGCGATCCTGCAGGAAGGCGCGCGCAAGGCGCGCGCGATCGCGCGTCCGCTGGTCGCCGAGCTGCGTGATGCGATCGGCCTGCGCTCCGGCGCGGCCGTGGCCGTTGCCACGCCAGCGGCGGCAGCGGCGCCGAAGCCGGACAAGCCGCCGCGCTTCGCCAGCTTCCGCGACGACGACGGCCGCTTCCGCTTCCGCCTGTTCTCCGGCGATGGCGAGGAGCTGCTGCTGTCGCAGCCGTTCGACGATCCCAAGGCGGCCGGCGCGCTGCAGAAGCGCCTGCGCATGCTCGGCGGCGCAGGCGCGGTGGTGCAGACCCTGGCCGACGGCACGATGCTGGAGCTCGACGGCATCGCGGTGGCCCGCCTGCAGGTCGGCGAGGGGGCCGATGCGCCCGACCTCGCGCTGGCGCGCCTGCGCCACGCGCTCGACCAGCTCGCCGCGCAGGACTGAGCGCCCTCTCTTTGCCGTGTCGGTCCGTGTGCGGCCGGCCGTGGAGTTCTTTCGATGCGTTACCTCGCCCTGCTGCTGCTTGCACCCTGGCTGGTGATCCTGGGCTGGGCCTATTTCGCGTATCCGAAGAGCCTGCCGCGCACGGCGGGGCGTCGCGGTTTCGACGTGGCGGTGCTGCTGCTGGCGGTGGCCGCGACGGTGGCCGCGGCGGTGCTCGGCTACGAGACGGTGCAGCTGCCGCCGGTGGCGCGGTTCGGCCGCTCCAGCGGTGCGATCTGGCAGCAGGTGCTGCCCGCGCTGTACGGCTACGGGGCCTGGGTGGCGGTGTTGTTGCTTGGCCTGATCGTGCGCCAGCAGCTGTGGGGACGCGCACGCCGCTGATGGCATCCACCGCGCGTCGTGCCATGGATGGTCGCTTGCAGCGGTCCGGATGCCGCCGGTCGTGCCGCGACCGCCATGCCACCATGCCCCGATGACCACGCTGCGCTATCTCCAGGGCTATGTTCCGCCAGGCGCCAGCCGCGTTCCTGGAAACCATCGTGGTGCACGAACTGGCGCATCTGAAGGAACTGGACCATAACAAGGCGTTCTACCAACTGTGCGAGCACATGCTGCCGGACTACCACCATCGCGAGTTCGACCTGCGCGTGTACCTCACCTGGCGCGACCTGGCGCCGCCGGCCGACGCCGTCGGCCAAGAGAAGGAATGACGATGGATGACGCCGCCCTGCAGACCGCGCTGCGCCGACTCTGTTCGAACGCAGCCGGCGCCGACGCGCGCGAGGCGCTGGCTGCGTTCGAGCAGTCGAGCTTCCACCTGCTGCTGGCCGCGTGCTGGTATCTCACCGATGATCGCCGCATGCGCATCGCCGCGTGGGAGATCGGCGTGCGCACCTGGTGTTGCTGGACGTGCGCGACTACTGAACGCGAGTGGCTGGACCCGGCGCGATCCCGGTGCCGCGCGCCGGGATCCTCATGTGCGGCCGACGACGCGCGCAGCTACACCTCCAGCCGGTCGTCGGGGCGGGCGACCAGGGCGTACAGGGCGGGCATCAGGAACACGCTGATCAGCAATCGGGTGAACAGGCCGCTGACGATCACCAGCGCGAACGGCCGCTGCGTGTCGGTGCCCACGCCGGTGGCCAGTGCCGCCGGCAGCAGGCCGAGCGCGGCCACCAGCGCGGTCATCATGATCGGGCGCAGGCGCAGGATCGCCGCCTCGCGGATCGCCGGCGCCAGCGCCATGCCGCCCAGGCGCAGTTCGTTGACGTAGGAGATGTAGACCACCGCGGTCTGCACCGAGACGCCGAACAGCGCCAGGAAGCCGATGCCCGAGGACACCGAGAACGGCGTGCCGGTGAGCCACAGCGCCACGATGCCGCCAACCGGCGCCGACAGCGCCACGCCGAGCACGGTGATGAAGGGGAACTTGAAGTTGCTGTACAGGGTGAACAGCAGCAGGAAGATCAGCCCCACGGTGAGCGGCACGATGATCCGCAGCTGGGCGCTGGAGGCCATGTACTCGGAGTACTCGCCGCCCCAGTCCACGCGGTAGCCCTGCGGCAGCTTCACCTGCCTGTGCACCTGCGCGATGGCGTCGCCCACCGCGCCGGCCAGGTCGCGCCCCTGCACCGAGAACTGCACGCCGATGTAGCGCGAGTCGTCCTGGCGATAGATGAAGGACGCGCCGTCGGTGACGCGGATGTCGGCCAGCACCTTGAGCGGAATCTGCTTGCCCTCGGGCGTGGCCACCAGCAGGTTGCCTATCGCCTCGGGGTTGTCGCGGTAGCGCTTCTCGAGCCGCACCACCAGGTCGAATTCCTTCTCGCCCTGCACCACCTGGGTGGCCACGTCGCCGCCGATGGCGGTCTGGATCAGGCCGTCGATGTCGGCCACGTTGAGGCCGTAGCGGGCGATCGCGGCGCGGTGGATGTCGATGCTCAGGCTGGGCTGGCCGAGCTCCTGCACCAGGGTCACGTGGCGGATGCCGCGCACCTGCTCCAGCACGTGCTTGATCGCCTTGCCCTTGGCCTGCAGCGTGGCCAGGTCCGGCCCGAACACCTTCACCGCCAGCGCGCTCTTGAGTCCCGTCTCGGCCTCGTCCACCGCATCCTCGGCCGGTTGCGTGTAGTTGAAGATGATGCCGGGAAACTGCGCCAGCTTGCGGTTCATCGCCTCGATCAGCGCGGGCTTGCTGCGGTAGCTGCCGGTCCATTGCGCGTAGGGCTTGAGCGCCACGAAGAACTCGGCATTGAAGAAGCCGGTGGGGTCGGTGCCGTCGTCGGGGCGGCCCAGTTCGTTGGTGACCGTGGTCACCTCGGGGAAGCTGCGCAGGATGGCGCGGATCTGCGGGGTGATCTTCGCCGCCTCGTCGAACGAGATGGTGTACGGCATGGTGGCGCGCACCCACAGCGCGCCCTCGTCCAGGTGCGGCATGAACTCCGCGCCGATGCGCGGGATCAGCAGCAGCGACAGGCCCAGCACCACCACCGAGGCCAGCACGGTGCCGCGGGCGCGGGCCAGGCAGAAGTCCAGGCCCTTCGCGTACACCGACTTGATCGCCTCGAACGCGCGGTTGCGCCGCTCGCGCACGCCCTTGCGCATGAACCACGAGCACAGCACCGGCAGCAGCGTCAGGGTGACGATCAGCGAGCCGACCAGGGCGAAGATCATGGTGTCGGCCATCGGCTTGAACAGCGTGCCCGACGGGCCGGACAGCACATAGATCGGCGCGAAGCTGACCACGATCACCGCCACCGCGTAGAACAGCGGGCGGTCGACCTCCGCCGCCGCCGCGCGGATCACCGCCAGCACGCCGACGTCCTCGCCCTTGCGACCGGCCAGCTGGCGATAGATGTTCTCCACCATCACCACCGCCGCGTCGACCAGGATGCCGAAGTCGATCGCGCCGATCGACAGCAGGTTGGCCGAGGCGCCCTGCAGGTCGAGGCAGACGAAGGCGAACAGCAGCGCCAGCGGAATCGTGGTGGCCACGATCAGCCCGGCGCGCAGGTCGTACAGGAAGAACACCAGCACCACGACCACCAGCAGCATGCCGCGCACCAGGTTGTCGCGCACCACCTCGGTGGTGCGACCGATCAGCTCGCTGCGGTCGTAGAACGGCACGATCTTCACGTCTTTCGGCAGCACGTGGTCGTTGAGTTCGCGGGTCTTCGCCTCGACCCGCCGGAGCACGTCCTGGGTCTTCTCGCCGGTGCGCAGGAAGATCACGCCTTCCACCGCGTCGTCCTGGTCCTGGTAGCCGAACTCGCCCAGCCGCGGCGCGATGCCGGTGGTGACCGTGGCCACGTCCTTCACCAGCACCGGCGTGCCGTTGTGCTGGGCCAGCACGACGTTGCCGATGTCCTCCAGCGTCTTGATGCGGCCCTCGCCGCGCACGTAGTAGAACTGGCCGCCCTGCGAATAGAAGCCGCCGCCGGCGTTGCCGTTGTTGGCCGCCAGCGCGGACTCCACCTCGGTGGCGGTGAGGCCGAGCGCAGCCAGCCGGGTCGGGTCCAGTTGCACCTGGTACTGCAGCGTGCCGCCGCCGAAGCCGGAGTCGTCGGCCACGCCGGGCACGGCGCGGAAGGCCGGCTCGACGGTCCAGTCCTCGATCGTCTTCAGCTCGGTCGGCGAGCGGTCCGGACTCTGCAGCACGTAGCGGTAGATCAGGCCGGACGGCGAGGACAGCGGCGACACCGAGGGCGCCACACCGCCCGGCAGGCTGAGGCCGCCCAGGCGGTTGAACACGGCCTGGCGCGCCACGTGGTTGTCGGTGCCGTCGGCGAAGGTGATGTTCACCACCGACAGGCCGTACAGCGAGATCGAGCGCGTCACCGTGGTGTGCGGGATGCCGGTCATGCCCCGCTCGACCGGCACGGTGATCAGCCGCTCCACTTCCTCGGCGGCGTGGCCGGGCCATTGCGTCACCAATGACACGCGGGGCGGTGCGAGGTCCGGGTAGGCGTCCACCGGCAGCCGCCGGAGCGAATGCACGCCGGCGCCGGCGAGCAGCAGCACCAGCAGCAGCAGCAGCAGGCGCTGGCCCAGCGAGGCGGCCACGAGGCGGTTCATGATCGAGGCGGTGCGGGACGGGGTCTCGCCCCCGGGTAGTGGCCCGCTCATTGGTTTTGCAGGAACTGGACGAAGATGCCGCCGTCGACCACCACCCGCTGCCCGGCTTTCAGGCCGTCGCGGATGGCCACGTCGCCGCCGCTGCGGTCACCCGGCGTGACGTGCTGCCGCGCGAAGCCGCCATCGGTCTGGGCGACGTAGACGAAGGGCAGGTTCTCGTCATCGCGCAGCACCGCCGATGCCGGCACCAGCAGCGCGTGGCTGGCCTGCCGCGCGCGCAGCGTCACGTCCACGTACATCTGCTTTTTCAGCAGGCCGTCGCGGTTGTCCACCGCCACGCGCACGTCGATCAGTCCGGTGTCGGCATTCACCACGCCACCGATGTTGGTGACCGTGCCGGTCAGTGGCTCGGCATTGGCGCCGGTCGAGATTTCGGCGCGGTCGCCCACGTGCACGGCGGCCAGTTCGGCCGGGGTCACCTGGGCCATCACCCACATGCGCGAGAGGTCGGCCAGGGTGAAGCAGGCGGTGCTGCCGGCCTGCAGCAGCTGGCCTGGCGCGATCAGCCGCTCCACCACGGTGCCGGCGATCGGCGCGCGGATCGCGCCGCCGGCATGCGCCACGGGGCGCCCGTGCTGGATCGCCCGGATCGTGTCCGAGTCGACGCCCAGCGCGCGCAGGGCCTGCAGCGCGGCGTCGCGATCGGCCTCGGCGCTGGCCGCGTCGGTGGACGCCTGCGCGGCCTCGCGGGCGGACACGCCGTCGTGCCTGGCCAGGTCGGCGTCCATGTCGGCGATGCGGCGCGCGTTGCGCGCGGCCACCAGCGCCTTGCGGTACGCGCCGACCGCCGCGGCGAAATCGGACGAGTCCACCGTGGCCAGCACCTGGCCCCTGGCGACGGTGTCGCCGGGCGCCACCAGCAGGCGCGTCACCGGACCGCTGAACGGGGCCAGCACGCCGGTCGCGCGCTCGTTGTCGAAATCGACCCGGCCGGTGGTGTGCACGCTGGCGTGGAAGACGCCGGCCGCCACCGCCTGCAGGTGGATGTGCCGGCGCTGCGCCGGCGTGAGCGTGACGTTGTGGGCGGTGACGGACGCGGCGGCGGCGGCTTCATCGGGGGCATGCGAACAGCCGGCGATGAACGCGGCGCCGGATGCGGCAAGCACGCCGAGGGCGAGCACGCGCGGCCACCGGTTCGCGCGGACGGAAGCGGGCGTCGTGCCGGGGAGATTACTTTTCATCGGGATTCCGGACGGAGGTGGTCTGGGATGCGGGCGTGGCCTGCCACCAGCCGCCGCCGAGCGCCTGGAACAGCGCGGCGGAGTCGGCCAGCCGGCTGGCCTGCGCCTGCACCAGCGCGATGCGGGCCTGCTGGTAGCTCTGCTCGGCGCCGAGCACGGCGAGGTAGCCGGCGTAGCCGTCCTTCCATTGGCGGTGGGAGAGGTCGAGCGTGGTCTTGGCCGCGTCCGCCGCGGTGGCGGCGGCCTTCAGGCCCTCGGCGTCCTGCTGCAGGGCGGCGAGCACGTCGGCGACGTTCTGGAAGGCGGTGAGCACGGTGCCGCGGTATTGCTCGGCGGCCTGCACATAGGCGGCTTTCGCGGCGCGTTCCTGATGCATCAGCGCGCCGCCCTGGAAGATCGGCGCGGTGATCGAGGCGCCGAGGTTCCAGAAGCCCGAGCCGGGCTTGAACACCTCGCCGATCGCCAGCGCGGTGCGGCCGGCGTTGGCGGAAAGCTCGATCTGCGGCAGCCGGCTCGCCTCGGCCACGCCGATCTGCGCGCTGGCCACGTGCAGGTTGGCCTGTGCCTGCAGCACGTCCGGCCGCTGCGCCACCAGCGCGGAGGGCAGGCTGAGCGGCAGCGCCTCGGGCAGGGTGAAGCCATCGAGCGTGAACGCCACCGGCGGCGCTTCGCCGGGCGTGCGGCCGACCAGCACCGCCAGCAGATGCTGCTGCTGTTGCAGCTGCATCACCAGCGGCGGCAACGTCGCGTTGACCTGCGCCAGCTGCGTCGTCTGCGCCGCCACGTCGAGCCGACTGGCGTAGCCCCTGGCGAACTGGCGCTGCAGGATCTCCAGCATGTGCCGGTTGATCGCCACCAGCTCCTGCGTGGCATCGAGCTGCGCCTGCAGCGAGGCTTCCTGCACCGCCGCCGCCACCACGTTGGCGCTCAGCGTGATCCGCGTGGCGAGCAGCTGGTAGCGCGCCGCGTCTTCCTGCGCGGCCAGCGACTCCACCGTGCGGCGGTTGAGGCCGAACACGTCGGGCACGTACGACACGCTCACCTGCGGGGTGAACAGGTTGTAGAGATACGCGTTGGAGCTGGGCACCGGGGCGAGCGCGCCGGGCGGATCCTGCTCGCGGCTGGCCGAGAGGCCGGCGCTCACGCCGGGCGCGTACGCGCCACGGCCGGACAGCGTGGTCTCGTGCGCCACGGTGAGGGCCGCCTGCGCGGCCTTGAGGTCGTGGTTGTGCGCCAGCGCCTGCCTGATCAATGCGTCGAGCGGCGCTGAATGGAACAGCGTCCACCAGTCGGCCGGCAGTTCGGTGCCCGGTTCGAAGTGCTGCGCGGCGCCGGCGGTGACGTTGGGCGTACTTGCGGTCGAGTCCGGCGAGTGGGCGGCATAGCTGTCCCCGGCGCGGGCGGCCGGCGGCTTGAAATCCGGGCCGACCGCGCAGCCGGCCAGCAGCAGGGTGGCGGCCAGTGCGCCTGCGCGCCGCCACGCCATCGGCGAGTGCGCGATGGCCGCGGCCGGAGCGCATGCGTTGAGCCAGGGTCGGGGCATCCGGACAGCCTTCGGGGCGAGAATCAGCGCGCAACGCTATAACGTATCAATCGCCGAGGGAAGGCCCGGATGTCATCGCAAAATCCTGCGACGACAAGGGTTTGCGTGCTGGCGGGGTCGATGCGCTGGCGCTGACCGGGGCGAGGCGAGGCGACCGGCTGCGCGGCGATCCCACCGCTCGCCCGATCGCGCTTGTCGCGGCAGCTTGCGCCCGGCGATCCCTTCACCGGCCGGATCCATCGGCCCGGCCCATGGGTACTTTCAGCCGTCCAGCGCGCTCCAGCGCGCGTAGGCCGCGTCCAGCTCGGCCTGCAGCCTGGCGACGGCTTCGTTGGCCGCGGCGATCGTGGCGCTGTCCTGCTTGAAGAAGGCCGGATCGGTCATCGCCGCGCCGCGCCTGGCGATCTCGGTTTCCAGCTCCTCGATGCGCCTGGGCAGCAGCTCCAGTTCGCGCTGCTCCTTGAAGCCGAGCTTGCGCTTCGGCGGTGCGGCCGGTGTCGGTGCGGCGGCGGGCGGATCGGCGCGGGTCAGTCCCGGCTTCGCCGCGGCGGCCGCCACGGCGGCGGCCGCGGCCGGACGCTGGCGCAGCCAGTCGCTGTAGCCGCCCACGTATTCGCCGATCTGGCCATTGCCCTCCAGCACCAGCGTGCTGGAGACCACGTTGTCGAGGAAGGCGCGATCGTGCGAGACCAGCAGCAGCGTGCCCTGGTAATCGGTGAGCAGTTCTTCCAGCAGTTCCAGCGTCTCGACGTCCAGATCGTTGGTCGGTTCGTCCATCACCAGCAGGTTCGACGGCTGCGCGAACAGCTTGGCCAGCAGTAGGCGGTTGCGCTCGCCGCCGGAAAGGCGGGTGATCGGCGCTCGGGCGCGTTCGGGCGAGAACAGGAAGTCCTGCAGGTAGCCGATGATGTGCTTGCGGCTGCCGTTGAGCTCGATGAACTCGCGCCCCTCGGCCACGTTGTCCAGCGCGTTGAGCTTGTCGTTCAGCTGCAGGCGGTGCTGGTCGAAGTAGGCCACCTGGATGCCGGTGCCCAGTTCGGCGGTGCCACGCTGCGGAGTGAGTTCGCCCAGCATGATCTTGAGCAGGGTGCTCTTGCCGGCGCCGTTGGGGCCGATGATGCCGATGCGGTCGCCGCGCATGACGGTGGTGCTGAGATCCTCGATCAGCACGCGCCCGTCGTAGGCGTGGTGCACGTGGTCGAGCTCGATCACCTTCTTGCCCGAGGCCTGCGCGTTGGCCGCGGTCATCTTCACGTTGCCGCTCAGGTTGCGCCGCCCGGCGCGCTCGCTGCGCAGCGCCTTGAGCGCGCGCACGCGGCCCTCGTTGCGGGTGCGCCGGGCCTTGATGCCCTGGCGGATCCACACTTCTTCCTGCGCCAGTTTCTTGTCGAACAGCGCATTGGCCTGCGACTCGGCGTGCAATCGCTCCTCGCGGCGGCGCAGGTAGTTGTCGTAGTCGCCCGGCCAGTCGGTGAGCGCGCCGCGGTCGATCTCGACGATGCGGGTGGCCAGCGCGCGCAGGAAGCTGCGGTCATGGGTGACGAACAGGATGCTGCCGTCGAACTGCTTGAGGAAGTTTTCCAGCCAGCTGATCGCCTCGATGTCGAGGTGGTTGGTGGGTTCGTCCAGCAGCAGCACGTCGGGCTTGCGCACCAGCGCCTGGGCCAGCAGCACGCGACGCTTCATGCCGCCGGAGAGCGCGTTGAAATCGGTGTCGGCGGGGAGTTCCAGCTTGGTGATCACCTCGGTGACGCGCCGATCCAGATCCCAGCCGTGCTGCGCCTCGATGGCGTGCTGTACGTCGCCGAGCGCATCGAAGTCGCCTTCGTGCAGCAGGTGGTGGTAACGCGCCAGCAGCCGGCCGAGGTCGCCCAGGCCTTCGGAGACCACGTCGAACACGGTGCCCTGCGTGCCCTGCGGCACTTCCTGCGCCATGCGCGCGATCACCACGCTGTTCTGCACGCGGATCTCGCCGTCGTCGGCCTGCAGCTCGCCGGCGATCAGCTTCATCAGGGTGGATTTGCCTTCGCCGTTGCGACCGACGATGCACACGCGCTCGTTGCGTTCGATCGACAGGTCGACGTGTTCGAGCAGGAGGGGGCCGCCGATCGAGAAGTCGACGCGCTGCAACTGGATAAGAGACATCCGCCCATTGTACGGGGCGGGCCCGGTGTTCCGCTGGGGCGGGCCATGCGCCGTCGGTCCGGCTGGGCAAAGCCCGACAGGCTGCTAGAATTCGCCGGCTATTCACCGGAGTCGACATGAATCGCTGGAACGAACGCTACGCGGGCGAGGATTTCCTGTTCGGCACCGCGCCGAACGCTTTTCTCGTGGCCCAGCGTGCCCGCCTGCCGCAGCACGGCACCGCGCTGGCGGTGGCCGACGGCGAGGGCCGCAACGGCGTGTGGCTGGCCGAGCAGGGGCTGGACGTGCTGGCGGTCGATGCGTCCGAGGTCGGTTTGGCCAAGAGCCGCCAGCTTGCCGCCGGACACGGCGTGCGCATGGCGTGGGAGCTGGCCGACCTGTCGAGCTGGGACTTCGGCCGCGAACGCTTCGACGTGATCGCCGCGATCTTCATCCAGTTCGCCGATCCGGCACTGCGCGCGCGCCTGTTTGCGGGCATGCGCGCGGCGCTCAAGCCGGGCGGCGTGCTGCTGCTGGAGGGCTATCGCCCCGAGCAGCTCGGCTACGGCACCGGCGGCCCGTCGGAGGTCGCCCACCTGTATACCGAGGCGATGCTGCGCGAGGCGTTCGCCGATCTGGCGATCGAGCACCTGGCCGCCTACGACGCCGAGATCCACGAGGGCAGCGGCCATCGTGGCAGGTCGGCCTTGATCGACCTGGTGGCGCGCAAGCCGGGCTGAAACACGATGCCGCGCCAACAGCCTGGGGCGATCCGGCGCGCCGGGGGAGTGGATGGGTGAAGCGGGCCCGGCAGTCGCTGGCGGCTGCACCTGCGGCGCAACGTGAATGGGTGGCCCGTTTCGAGCGGGCGGTGCGGCTGAAATGAAACGGGCCGCGTGAGCGGCCCGTTTCATTTGGTGCGCGGCATTCGCGCACAAGGTGCGCTCCTACAACTTGGCGTCGGCGCGCAGCGCCTCGGCCTTGTCGGTCTTTTCCCAGGAGAACGCGGTGTAGCTGCTGCCGTCGGCGGCCTTCACCTCGTACGGGGTGCGGCCGAAGTGGCCGTAGCTGGCGGTCTGCTGGTACATCGGATGGATCAGATCGAGCATCTTGATGATGCCGTACGGGCGCAGGTCGAAGTGCTTGCGGATCAGCTTCTCGATCTTCTCGTCGGCGATCTTGCCGGTGCCGAAGGTGGTGACCGAGATCGAGGTCGGCTCGGCCACGCCGATGGCGTAGCTCACCTGCACCTCGCAGCGGTCGGCAATGCCGGCGGCCACGATGTTCTTGGCCACGTAGCGCGCGGCGTAGGCCGCCGAGCGGTCGACCTTGGACGGGTCCTTGCCGGAGAACGCGCCGCCGCCGTGACGGGCCCAGCCGCCGTAGGTGTCGACGATGATCTTGCGGCCGGTGAGGCCGCAGTCGCCCACCGGCCCACCGATGACGAACTTGCCGGTCGGGTTGATGTGGAACTTGGTGCCCTTGTGCAGCCACTTGGCCGGCAGCACGGGCTTGAGGATGTGCTCGCGCACGGCCTCGACCAGGTCCTTCTGCTTCACGCCCGGGTCGTGCTGGGTCGACAGCACCACGGCGTCGATGGCGGTGGCGCTGCCGTTCTCGTAGCGCAGGGTGACCTGGCTCTTGGCGTCCGGGCGCAGCCACGGCAGTGGCGAGTTCTTCTTCTTGCGGACCTTCGCCTGCTGCTCGACCAGGCGGTGCGAGTAGTAGATCGCCGCCGGCATGAAGTCCTTGGTCTCGTTGGTGGCGTAGCCGAACATCAGGCCCTGGTCGCCGGCGCCCTGTTCCTCGGGCTTCTTGCGATCCACGCCCTGGTTGATGTCCGGCGACTGCTTGCCGATCAGGTTCAGCACGCCGCAGGTCTCGCCGTCGAAGCCGACTTCGCTGGAGTCGTAGCCGATGTCGACGATGACCTTGCGGGTCAGCGCTTCGAGGTCGATCCAGGCGCTGGTGGTGACTTCGCCGGCCACGATGGCCACGCCGGTCTTCACCAGGGTCTCGCAGGCGACGCGCGCGCGCGGATCCTGCGCGAGGATCGCGTCGAGGACGGCATCGGAAATCTGGTCGGCGACCTTGTCCGGGTGGCCTTCGGAGACCGACTCGGAGGTGAAGAGATGGCTGCTCATCGTGGGATATATCCTTCCTTTCGGATAAAGAGATGGAAACGGTCGCGCATCATACAACGGCCGGTTCGGCTTTGCAGGGCGCGCGCCGCGGGCCGTGCCCATTCCGTTCAGCCGTCTGGACGGCCGCACGGCGTGGCGTTCAGAGCAGCTCGCTGCGGTTGCGGCCGCCGCGCTTGGCGCGGTACAGCGCGCTGTCCGCGCGTTCGAAGGCGGTGTCCGGCGAGTCGTCGCCACGCAGCACGGTGACGCCGCAGGAGAGCGTGATGCGCACCGGCCGCTGCTGGCCGTGGAAGCCGAGGTTCTCGATCCGCTTGCGCAGCGATTCGGCCACGCGCAGGGCGGCTTCCGCGCCCACGCCGGACAGCACCACCACGAACTCCTCGCCGCCGTAGCGGGCCAGCAGGTCGTCCGAGCGCAGGCCGGCGCGCAGCTGCTCGGCGACGATGCGCAGCGCGCGGTCGCCGGCGGCGTGGCCGAAGCTGTCGTTGATTTCCTTGAAGCGGTCGATGTCCAGCACCAGCAGGCTGGTGTCGACGCCGCCCTGTGCGGTGCTCAGGCAGGCGTCGGCCATGTGCTGCTCGAACACCAGCCGGTTGGCCACGCCGGTGAGCGGGTCGGTGGAGGCCAGCGCCTGCTCATGGCGCAGCGTGGCTTCCATCGCCTGCGCCGAGCGCTCCAGTTCGCGGATGCGCTGGCCCATCTGCTCGGTGCGCGCCTGCCACTCGCGCTCGCGCGCGGCCTCGCGCTGGCGGAAGGTTTTCAGGTGCCCGCTGATCGCACCGAGACGCTGCTGCACCTCGACCTGCAGCGCGCCCAGTTCCTGCGCCTGCGCCACGTGGGCTTCCAGCGCGGTGATCTCGCCCAGCACCTCGTGGTCGAGCCGGTCGCGCGCGCTTTCGCCGTCGCGGTGGGACATGTCCTCGCGGGCGAGGTAGACGGCCAGCTCTTCCAGCTGTTCGGTGACGTGCTTGAGCAGCCGCTCGGCGGCGGCGCGCGCCTCGCCGATACGTTGGCAGTGGCGGTTGACCAGCGAGGCGACGGCCTCCGCCTGCACCGCCAGCGTGGCCGCGTCGGCGCTGGCCAGGATGGTGTCGCGCAGCGCGGTCAGCCGCGCCACCGCGTCGTCGTCCAGCCGCAGCCGGTCGACCAGGGCGAGCAGCACCTGGCCGGTGGAGATCGATTCAGTGAACGGATGCGGCTGCGGTGCCGCCGCGCCGGCCGCGGTCGGCAGTAGTTCGTCCAGCGCCTTGATCGCCTCGCCCAGCTCGGACAGCAGCGCTTCGAGCGCCGGCTCGTCGACCGCGTCGCGCACTTGGCGGCGGATGTTGCCCAGGCTGGCATCCAGCGCGGCGACGCGGCCGTCGGCGGCGTAGGTGAGCCGCGTGACCAGGCGGCGCAGCAGTGCATCCAGCCGCAGCCAGCGCGCCTCGCGAAGTTCGAGTCGCTCGACCGCTTCCTGCTGCGTGCGCGTGGGGGGACTGTCTTCCATGGGAGGGCAATGGGTTTCGGTAGACGGACTATCGTACGCGCCCGCGGTGATCGGTGCCTACCGGGACTCGCTCCACCGGGACACGCTCCACGTGGCGGCGGTCGCAGTAGGCGGGCGATTTTTTCTCAGCCTTTCAGGCGGCGACGTCGCACGCAGCGAGGTCGCCGGCAGCGAGCGCGGCGAAATAGCGGCGCGTGAGCGCGAGCTGCTCGTGCGCCGTCTCGGCGCGATTCACCACCTGGCGGAACGCGGCGTTTTCCGGACGGTCCCTGGCGTACCAGCCCAGATGCTTGCGCGCGATGCGCACGCCGGCCAGCTCGCCGTAGAACGCGTGCAGATGTTCCAGATGGCCGAGCAGGATCGCGGCGACTTCGTCCGGCGCGGGTTCCGGCAGCGTCTCGCCGGTGGCCAGGTAATGCGCGATCTCGCGGAAGATCCACGGCCGGCCCTGCGCGCCGCGGCCGATCATCAGCGCATCGGCGCCGGTGATCTCGAGCACGTGCTTCGCCCGCTGCGGCGTGGTGATGTCGCCGTTGGCCAGCACCGGGATGCGCACGGCGGCCTTCACCGCGGCAATGGTCTCGTACTCCGCTTCGCCCTCGTATTTGTCCGCGCGGGTGCGGCCGTGCACCGACAGCGCGGCGATGCCGGCGTCCTCGGCGATGCGGGCGATGCGCAGCGCATTCCTGTGGTCGCGGTCCCAGCCGGTGCGGATCTTCAGCGTCACCGGCACGGCGACCGCCGCGACCACCGCCCTGCAGATGCGCGCCACCAGCGGCTCGTCCTGCAGCAGCGCCGAGCCGGACCACACGTTGCACACCTTCTTGGCCGGGCAGCCCATGTTGATGTCGATGATCTGCGCGCCGTTGGCGACGTTGGAGCGCGCCGCCTCGGCCAGCATCGCCGGGTCGTGGCCGGCGATCTGCACGCTCACCGGCTCGGGCTCGCCGGCGTGGTCCATCCGCCGCAGCGACTTGCGGGTGTGCCACAGCGTGGGGTCGGCGGTGGTCATCTCCGACACGGCAAGCCCCGCGCCCAGCCGCTTGCACAGCAAGCGGAACGGCTTGTCGGTGACACCGGCCATCGGGGCGAGCACCACGGGCGGGTCGATGCGGTAGGGGCCGATCTGCATCGCGTTAGTGTAACGTCTGTGTCGGACCGCCCCCGCCACCACCGGCGGGGAGCCCGGCGAGCCGGACGCCGGCCGAAATGCAGGAATTCGATGTTGCGAGGCTTGGTTGCGACCGTGTTGTGGTTGCCGCTGCTGGCCCATGCCGGCGCTGCGACCTCGATCAATGCGCTGCGTGGGCGGGCCGTCACCGATCCGCGCGGCGTGATCGCCGACGTGCGGCAGCGGCTCGACCTCGATGACGGGAGTCTCGCGCCGGCCGAGGAGCGGGCGCTGCTGTGGGGCATGGGCTCGGCGGCGATCAATGTTGATGACGAGGCCGCGCTGACCGAATCCACGCTGCGCCTGGACAGCCTCGGGCACGCCCGCGGCGACGGCGTGGCGCTGGCGGCCGCCGGCTTCCTGCACGCACGCCACGACGTGGCCAATGGCATCGGCGACGGCCTGAGCGAGGCGCTGCGCGCGGCGGCCCGGGTGCAGGGCAGCGATGACGCGCAGATCGTCGCCTGGGCGCGGTTCCAACTGTGCGATGCGTACGCACTGGACGAAAGCGCCGCCAAGGCGCTGACGCTTTGCCGGCAGGCGCAGGCCAGCTACCGCGCGCTGGGCGACGAGTGGGGCATCGCCGACGCCGAGAACGACGAAGGGATCGCGCTGGCGAGCCTGGGGCGCGTGCGCGAGGCGGCCGCCGCGTACCGGCGCTCGCGCGAGCGCTTCACCCGGGTGGGTGCCACCGAGCTGGCGGTGATGGTTGGCGACAACCTAGCCAGGATGTACCTGAAGCTCGGGCGTCCCCGCGAGGCGCTGGCACTGTCGCGCACTTCGCTCGCCCATGAGCTGGCCGCGGGGCGGATCAGCGATTCGCTCGACTCCAGTTCCGATATCGCCCGGGCCGAGGCGGCGCTCGGTCATCCGCACCGCGCCTACGCCATGATGCAGGCGACGGTGGCTCGCGCCCGCGCTGCCGGCATCAACGGGCAACTGGTCGACCTGCTGCGGAACGAGAGTGAACTGGCCGAGCGGATCGGCCGGATGCATGACGCCCTCGCCCAGCTGCGCGAGGCGCTCAAGCTCACCGCAAGCACCAGTACGCCGGCACTGCGGGCGATCGAAGCGGAGCTGGAGGCACGCTATGCCACGCGCGAAAAGGAGTTGCGCATCCACGACCTGGAGCGCGAGAACCGGATCAAGGACCTCGACCTGGAGGCGGCACGCGCGGAGGCGATGCGACGCGACGAGGCCCGCCGGCGGGACGTCCTGCTCGGGCGGGTGACCGCCGTCGCGATGGTCGGGTTGTTGCTGGTCGCCGTGCTGCTGTTCCTGCTGCTGCGCTCGCAGCGACGTCATGCGGCAGAGCTGCGGCTGCAGGCGTTGCGCGATCCGCTGACCGGCATCGACAACCGGCGAGCCTTCCTGCGGTGCGCCGAGTCGCTGCTGTCGCCACTGCCGGAGACCGCGCCGCCGGTGCTGATGCTGATCGACGTGGACCACTTCAAGCGCATCAACGACAGCGCCGGCCATCCGCAGGGCGACCGGGTGCTGGTGCAGGTATCGGCGATGCTCCGCGATGCGGTGGGGGACAGCGGCTGGGTCTCCCGGGTAGGCGGCGAGGAGTTCGCTGTGCTCTGCGCCGGGCTGGGCGCCGACGCCGGCATGCGGCTGGCCGAGACCCTGCGGGCCGGGGTGGCCACCCTGCCGATGCCGTCCCAGGCGGGGCCGGACCACGTCACGGTGAGCATCGGCGTGGCCGCTTTCGACACCCGTCGTCACCGCGATGTCGATGGCTGGATGCGCGCGGCCGACGTCGCGCTGTATTCGGCCAAGTCGCTGGGCCGCGACCGGGTGGTGGCGGATGCGATGGTCGACTAGGAGCGTGGGTCGTAGAAGCCATTCGGGTTGCAAAGCTCTTCGCCGCGAACGTTTCCACGGCCCACGCCGCTAGCCCGTTCCGTGCGCCATCGAGCCGCCGGGATCGCGGCCGGGCACGTGTTTGTGCCGGAACAGGACCAGGAACGCGATCGCGACCACCGCCGAATACGCGGCGAAGCTGATCCAGATCCCGTGCCAGTCCTTGGCTCCGTCCGGCGCGGTGAAGAACGCCTCGATCACCACGCCGGAGATGGAACTGCCGAGCACGGCGCCGAAGCCGTTCGTCATCATCATGAACAGGCCTTGCGCGCTGGCGCGGATCGCCGGGTCGCTCTGCGACTCCACGAACAAGGAGCCGGAGATGTTGAAGAAGTCGAACGCCATGCCGTAGACGATGCACGAGAGCACGATCATCCACAGCCCTGATCCGGGATTGCCGTAGGCGAACAGGCCGAAGCGCAGCGCCCACGCGGCCATCGAGATGAACATCACCGTCTTGATGCCGAAGCGCTTGAGGAAGAACGGGATCGCCAGGATGAACAGCGTTTCGGAGACCTGCGAGATCGACATGATGATCGCCGGATGTGCGACGGCAAGGCGAGTGGCTAGTTCAGAAAAAGAGTGCTCGCTCAGTGATGCGAAGAAGGTGTTCCAATCGAGCGGCGCCATGTCCTTGTAGGGCGCGAGCGTGGCGAAGTCGTGCAGGAAGGTGTCGCCGTAGGCGTTGGTCAGCTGCAGCGCCGCGCCCAGCAGCATCGCGAAGACGAAGAACACCGCCATCTTGGCGTTCCTGAACAGCTTGAACGAGGTCAGCCCCAGCGTATCCAGCATGGAGCGGCTGGACGCGGCCAGGTGGTCCAGCTTGGGCGGGCATGGCGGCAGGGTGAACGCGTACAGGCCCAGCGCCAGCGACGCGGCCGAGGCCACGTAGAACTGGCCCGAGGTGGTTTCCAGGTGCAGCAGGCTCACCGTCCACAGCGCCGCGATGAAGCCGATGGTTCCCCACACGCGGATCGGCGGGAAGCTGGTCACCACATCCAGCTGCTCGCGCTTGAGCGCGTTGTAGCCCACCGCGATGGAGAGCGAGATGGTGGGCATGTAGAACATCATGTTGACCAGCATCACCCAGAACATCGTGCCGGGCGCGGTCACCAGCGGCACGCAGAACAGCACCACCGCGCCGGCGATGTGGAACAGGCCGTAGAGCTTTTCCGCATTGACGTACTTGTCGGCGATGACGCCGGCGATCGAGGGCATGAACAGCGAGGCGATGCCCATGGTGGAGAAGATCGCGCCGAACTGCGCGCCGCCCCAGTGCTTGTTCTGGAACCAGTACGCGCCGATGGTGATCAGCCACGATCCCCAGACGAAGAACTGCAGGAAATTCATCACGACCAGGCGGAACTTGATGCTCATCGGGGCTCTTCGTGCGGCGTGGTGGGAGGATCGCCCGGTGCCGCGCCGAACACGGCCGGCGTGGTCGCGGTGGCGAGCGGATCGTGACGCGTGGGCGTTCCCCGGGAGCCGGCCCGCGCAAGGCGGTCTGCAGGCGCGTCGCAGCGTAGAGGAGCGGGCGGGCACCGGGCAAGCTGCGCCGCGGCTCGTGCCCGGCGGTCTACACTGCGCGCCCCGCCGCCCCGGTTTCGCCCGCATGCCGCTGTTGCTCACGATCGCCCTGGTGCACCTGCTGGCGCTGGCCAGTCCGGGTCCGGATTTCCTGTTCGTCTCGCAGACTGCGGCCAGCCGTTCGCGCACGCAGGCGATGGCCGGCGTGCTGGGTATCGCGCTGGGCATCGCGGTGTGGGCGGCGCTGGCGCTGCTGGGGCTGCACGTGCTCTTGTACCGGCTGGCGTGGCTGCAGCGCACGGTGGCGATCGCCGGTGGCGCCTACCTGCTGTGGATGGGATGGCAGCTGCTGCGCGCGGCGTGGCGTCCGGCGGCCGCGGCGTCCGGCGGTTCGGCCCCGCTCCCGGCCAGTGCCTGGCGCAGCCTGCGTGCCGGCCTGCTCACCAACCTGGCCAATCCCAAGGCGGTGGTGTATTTCGCCAGCGTGTTCTCCGCGCTGGTCGGTCCGGCGGTGACCGCCGCCACGCGCTGGCAACTCTGGATGCTGGTGGCGGTGGAGTCGCTGGCGTGGTTCGCGCTGGTGGCCACGCTGTTCGCGCTGCCGCCGATGCGGCGCGCGTATCTGCGCAAGGCACGCGTCATCGACGGCCTGGCCGGCGGCGTGTTCGTGCTGTTCGGCCTGCAGTTGATGCTGGGCTAGTGTGGTGCCGTACGCCCGGCGGCTCTTTCAGCGCGGCGCGGCGTCGTCGCGCGGTGGCGGCAGCGCCGGTGCCGGCTCGACCGTCAGCCGGCGGCGCCGCAGCAGGTGTCGATCATGGCGCGGGCGCGCTCGGTCTGCGGGTGCGGTGCGAAGCGGTCGAGCATCGCCCGACGGCTGCAGGCGGCGAGCAGCAGCAGGGTGACGAGCAGCGTGGCGATCTTCCGTGCGGTCATGTGGTTTTCCTTGCGAGGTCGTCGACGGTTGGCGCGGTCATTCCGCCTCGAAGGCGCCGCGCAGCCAGTGCATCCTTGCGGCGTCGCCGAGGCCGTCGTAGCTGACCACGTCGAAGCGGCAGGCGCGCTGGGCGTGCTGCGGATGCGCGGCCAGCCACAGCGAGGCGGTGCGCAGCAGCTTGTCGCGCTTGCTGCGGGTGATCGAGGCGGCGGCGCTGCCGTGGCCGCGCGCGCCACGCTGGCGCACTTCCACGAACACGATGGATTCGCCCTCGCGCATCACCAGGTCCAGCTCGCCGTGGCGGGTGGTGTAGTTCTGCGCCAGCAGGCGCAGGCCGTGGCGTTCGAGTTCGCGCCGGGCGCGCTCCTCGAAGCTCGCGCCGGCGGCCCGCATCAGGGCGTGCCGCCGCTCGTGCCGGTGGGCGGGGCGGGCACGCTGTCGACGGGCAGCGCGGCCGGGGGCGCGGCCGAGGGCGTGTCGTCCAGCTGCAGGCTGCCGGTGAGCGGGCGGGCCACGCCGTCGCTGAAGCGCGCCCACACCATGACGCGCCGCACGTGGCCGAACTGGTCGGCGGTGAGCTGGCCGGTGGCGCCGGGGAGGTAGCTGCCGGGATGGTCGCGCAGCCACTCCAGGTAGGGCGCGAGGTTCCACGCATCCATGCCGAAGGCGAACAGGCGCGCCGCGCTGCCGCTGGCGGCGGGCAGCAGGGCGGCCATGCCCGCGTGCGGCGGCAGGCCAGGCTGCGCATCGAACAGCCACGGCGCATCGCAGAACTCCACGCCGTCCAGGTCGCGGTCGTCGCCGGCGTCGTCGCTGCCGGCATAGATGTGCGAGGTGGCGAACACCGGCAGGGCGATCCGCCTGATGCGCAGTTGTGGCACCAGCAGACGCGCCTGCTCCGGTCGCATGCTGATGAACACCGCCGCGTCCGGATCGTCGGCGGCGATGTCCATGCCGGCGATGGTGTTGCCGAAGTTCACGCCACCCGGCGGCAGGCTGGCCTGGGCGGCGACCTGGCCGCCGCGGGCGATCAGTTCGGCCTTGAACGCGTCCGCGGCGCGCTGCGCGAAATCGTCGCGGGAGATGATCACGTACGCCGTGTGCGGGCCGCGCTCGATCAGGTGGTCGGCGGCCTGGGCGCCTTCGGTTTCCGGCAGCAGGCCGAACTCGGTCACGTTGGCCGCGGGCATCGCCTTGTCGTCGGGATGATTGAGTGCCAGCACCGGCACCGGCAGCGGGTTCTGGCCGATCACCGCGCTCACTTCGGCGCGGGTCAGCGGCCCGATCACCAGTTGGGCGCCGTCCTGCACCGCCTGCCGGTAGGCCTTGATCGCGCCGTCGGCACTGCCCCCGCTGTCGTACACGCGCAGCGCCGCGCGCGGTGCGTGGGTGCGGCTGGCATCGGCATAGGCGGCGAAGAAGCCTTCGCGGATCGACGAGGTGGCCCTGGCGAAATCGCGTGTGTCCGGCAGCAGCAGCGCGATCCGGCTGGGCATGCGGTAGCCCTCGCGCACGTTGGCGTCCGCGCCCGGCAGCATGGTGCCCACCGGCTGGTTCAACTCCGGCTGCGGGTTGGCCACGGTGATGCCCTGCTGCGACAGCGCCTCGTTGACCCACGGCAGCATGCGGTCGGCGCGGGTCATGGCGCTGGCCCGCCGCTGCAGTTCGGCCACGCCCAGGCGACCGAGCAGGTCGAGGATCTGGCGCTGGTTCTGCGTGCGGTCCAGCCCGCTGAGATCGACGTCCATCTGCACGCGGGTGCGCGCGGCACCCCACGGATCGCCGCTGGCGTCGAGCGCGCGGGCGCGCAGTTCGAGCAGGCGCAACTGCAGTGCAGGCGGCACGTGCAGGCCGGGCTGGGTGGTGAGTGCGAGCGCGGTGCGCGGATCGCCGTGGTGCAGGGCGATCTCGGCGCGCAGCAGATCCAGCCGTACCGGCTCGTCGTCGGCCAGCCGCGCGCGACGCACGTCGGCCAGCACGCCGGCGGCGCGATCGAGTTCGCCCTCCTGGCGGTAGGTCTCGGCGGCGTTCAGGCGGTAGCTGTCCGCGTGCGCGGCGTTGGCGGATGCCAGCGCGAGGTAGGCCTGCGCCGCCTGCTCGAACTGGCCCTGCCGGCGCAATGCGTCGGCGTGCTGCATCGCGCTGATTTCCGCGGGCGAGCGGCGGGTGGCCGTGGGCACGCAGGCAGCGAGCGCGAAGCTGATCAGCAGGGCGAGGCCGGCGGCGCGGTACAGGCGCATGGAGAGTCCCTTGAGTCGAGGCATGTCGTGATCGGAATGGTCGGACTGCGCGATGATAGACGATCGATCCGCCGCACCGCCGCCGCAAGGATTTTCCGATGCCCTCCGTTCAACCCGGTTCGTTGTGGGTGGTTGCCACGCCGATCGGCCATCGCGACGACTTCACCGCCCGTGCCGTGCAGACGCTGCGCCAGGTGGCGGCGATCGCGGCCGAAGACACGCGCCACAGCCGCCCGCTGCTGCTGCACCACGGCATCGACACGCCGCTGCTGGCGCTGCACGAACACAACGAGCGTGAGGTGGTGGATGCGCTGGTACAGCGCATGCGGGACGGCGAGTCGGTGGCGCTGATCTCGGACGCGGGCACGCCGCTGATCAGCGATCCCGGGTTCCGGCTGGTGCGTGCCGCGCGCGCGGCAGGCGTGCGCTGTGTTCCGGTGCCTGGCGCCTGCGCGGCGATCGCCGCGCTGTCGGTGGCCGGGCTGCCGAGCGACCGTTTCGTGTTCGAGGGTTTTCTTCCGCCCAGGTCGGCGGCGCGACGTGCGCGATTGCAGGAGCTGGCCGGGGATCCGCGCACGCTGATCTTCTACGAGTCCTCGCATCGGGTGGCGGAGAGCCTGGCCGACATGCGCGACATCTTCGGCGGCGCTCGCGAGGCCGTGCTGGCGCGCGAGCTGACCAAGCTGTTCGAGACAGTGATCGGCGAGCCGCTCGACGACCTGGCGGTGCGCGTCGCGGCCGATCCGGACCAGCAGCGCGGCGAGTGCGTGCTGCTGGTGGCCGGGCGCGGCGAGGAGGTCGATGCCCGGCTGGCCGAGGGGCAGCGGGTGTTTGCGATCCTGCGCGAGGAACTGCCGCCGGCCAGGGCGGCGAAGCTGGCCGCGGCGATCAGCGGCGCGCCGCGCAAGCTTCTCTACGAAGCGTAGGAGCGCACCCTGTGCGCGAATGCTCCTGCTCTACGAAAAGATCAAGGCCAAAAGCATTCGCGCACCATCAAGGCCAAAAGCATCGCGCACCATCAAGGCCAAAAGCATTCGCGCACAGGGTGCGCTCCTACTAGACTTGTCGATGGAGTCGGCCGGACAGTCGCGTCGCACGCAAGTGCATCGAGGAAAGTCCGGGCTCCACAGGGCAGAGTGCCAGGTAACTCCTGGGCGGCGTGAGCCGACGGCCAGTGCAACAGAGAGCAGACCGCCGAACGGCATCTTCCGGATGTGCGTGGCAAGGGTGAAAGGGTGCGGTAAGAGCGCACCGCGTACGGGGCCAACGCCGTACGGCACGGTAAACCCCACTCGGAGCAAGACCAAATAGGGGAACGATAACGCGGCCCGCGTTGTTCCCGGGTAGGTCGCTGGAGCCAGGCGGCGACGCCTGGCCGAGAGGAATGACTGTCGCGCCGCAAGGCGTACAGAACCCGGCTTACAGGCCGACTCCACCTTTCGCCACCCCGGGCGGGTCACCGCCCGGGGTTTTTCGTGGGAACGCCGGCGGCTGAATGCCGGTTCACGTCCTGCCGCCGCTTTGGCGCACAAGGCCGGGCCTCGGGAAGAGACAAAAACCCCTTTCATTCAAGCGCCTTGCCTGGCTTCCTCACGTAAGGGGTGAATTGTCGTCACCTCTTTGTCTTTACTCCTTGATTCACAAAAGAAATTCCCTTGACAGTCTCAGGGGGCGAGACTATCGTGGGTTTCGGTGTGAAATCGTGGGTTTTAGTGGAGTCACTGAGCTGTGTTCCAGGGCGAAACCGCCATCACCGTGGACGACAAGGGCCGCCTGGCCATCCCGACCATGTATCGGGAGCTGGTGACGGGCGCCTGCGGCAATCGTCTGGTGATCACCTACAACCCGTTCGAGCACGGCTGTTTGTGGCTGTTCCCGTACGCGGAGTGGGAGCGGGTGCGCGACGAGGTCAATGCGCTGTCCAGCGTGAAGACGGCCCATCGCAACATGCAGATGAAGCTGGTGGGCGCGGCGACGGTGGTCGAGCCGGACAGCGCGGCGCGCATCCTGCTGCCGGCCAGCCAGCGGGGCACCACGGGCATCGAGAAGCGGGCGGTGCTGCTGGGCATGGGCAACAAGTTCGAGCTGTGGAGCGAGCAGGCGCATCTGGCCAAGATTCGCCAGACCATCGGCGAAGACGACATCACCAGTGACATGGCCGGTCTGCGCCTCTGAGTTTTCACGCGGCGCGGCGACAAAGTGCGGGACGGGAGCGGAGTGCGGCATGGCCCAGAGCCGGAATACCAATTCAGGCTCGGCGCCGCTGCAGCACATTCCGGTGATGCTGGGCGAAGCTGTGGAGGGTCTCGCCGTGAAAGCGGGCGGGCGCTATCTGGATGGCACGTTTGGACGCGGCGGTCACGCCCGCGCGGTGCTGTCGCGCCTGGGCCCCGATGGCCGCCTGCTGCTGATGGACCGCGACCCGCAGGCGATCGCCGCCGCACAGGCCGCGTTCGCCGATGACCCGCGCGTGGCCATCCGCCACGCCAATTTCTCCAGCCTCGCCGAGTGGGACGAGACCGCCGCGGGGCTGGACGGCGTCCTGCTCGACCTGGGCGTGTCCTCGCCGCAGCTGGACGAGGCGGCGCGCGGTTTCAGCTTCATGGCCGATGCGCCGCTGGACATGCGCATGGATACCACCCGGGGCGAAAGCGCGGCGGAGTTCCTGGCCCGCGCCGACGAGCGCGAGATCGCCGACGTGCTGTGGCAGTTCGGCGAGGAGCGCCACGCCCGCCGCATCGCCCGCGCCATCGTCGCCGACCGCGAGGCCAGCCCATTCACCCGCACCGGCCAGCTCGCCGCGCTGATCGAGCGCGTGGCCGGGCGCCGCGAGCCGGGCAAGCATCCGGCCACGCGCAGCTTCCAGGCCTTGCGCATCCGCGTGAATGGCGAGCTGGAATCGCTGCAGCGCGGGCTCGACGCGGCGCTGGAGCGGCTGAAGGTGGGCGGGCGCCTGTCCGTCATCAGTTTCCATTCGCTGGAGGATCGCGCGGTCAAGCTGTTCATCCGCGACCATTCCGGGCGCACCCAGGGCAGCCGGCGCGGCCCGCCGGTGGCGGCGGCGCCGGCACGGCTGGTGCCGGTAGGCAAGGCGCAGTTCCCCTCCGATGCGGAGCAGGCGGCCAACCCGCGTTCGCGCTCGGCGGTGCTGCGGGTGGCGGAGAAGCTCGCATGAGGATCTTCGGCGCCATCGCCCTCCTCGGCCTGCTCTGCCTGGTGCTGATCACCGCGCTCGGCGTGGTGTGGACGCGCCACGAGAGCCGCGTGCTGTTCGTGCAGCTCACCAGCCTGCAGAACCAGCGTGACGATCTCAATGTGGAGTACGGCCGGCTCGAACTGGAGCAGGCCACCTGGGCCGAGCCGCGGCGCATCGACCAGGAAGCGCGCACCAAGCTCGGCATGGTGGCGCCGGAGCCGGCCGAGATCCAACTGGTGCGTCGATGAGCCGGCCGCGCAAGGTCACGCCGATGCAGCCGGGGCGACGCCATGCGGCCGGCCCCAGCCCGCGCCGCCGCCTGGCGGTGGTGGTCGTGCTGCTGGGCCTGGCGTCGCTGGGGCTGGTCGCGCGTGCGTTCGACGTGCAGGTGGTGCGCAAGGAGTTCTACCAGGCGCAGGGCGATGCGCGCTTCCTGCGCGAGGTGCCGATCGCGGTATCGCGCGGCACCATCTTCGATCGCAACGGCGAGCCGTTGGCGGTGTCCACGCCGATGGTGTCGATCACCGCGGTGCCCGCGCAGGTGCTGGCGAACGACGACCAGCTGCCGCAGCTCGCCGCCGCGCTGGGCGCACAGCCGGACCAACTGCGCGAGTACCTCGAGCAGCGCGCCGGCCGCGAATTCACCTACCTCAAGCGCCAGATGAGCCCGGAGGACGCCCAGGTGGTGCTGGATCTCGGCATCCCGGGCATCAACGGGCAGCGCGAGTTCCGCCGCTACTACCCGTCCGGCGAAGTCACCGCGCACGTGCTGGGCTTCACCAACATCGACGACCACGGCCAGGAAGGCCTGGAGCTGGCGTTCGACGACTGGCTGTCCGGCCAGCCCGGCAGGAAGCGGGTGATCCGCGACAACAAGGGCCACATCGTCGAGGACGTCGAGCAGGTGCGCGAGCCCAAGCCGGGCAAGAGCCTCACGCTGAGCATCGACCGGCGCATCCAGTTCCTCGCCTACAGCGAGCTGAAGGCGGCGGTGGAAAAGTCCGCGGCCGACTCCGGCACCATGGTGATCCTCGACGTGAAGACGGGCGAGGTGCTGGCGATGGTCAACATCCCCACCTACAACCCGAACGCTGTGGGCAGCAGTGCGGCCTCGGCGCGGCGCAACCGCGCCGTCACCGACGTATTCGAGCCCGGCTCCACCATCAAGCCGATCCTGATGGCGGCGGCACTCTCCAGCGGCAAGTTCACCCCCACCAGCCCGACCATCGACACCACCGGCGGGCACTGGTTCTTTGGCGGCCACGACATCCATGACACGCACGATTACGGCGTGCTCACGCCCACCGGCGTGATCACCAAGTCGAGCAACGTGGGTGCGGCGCACATCGCCATGCAGCTCGACACCGGGCTCATGTACGACACCTATCGTGCGTTCGGCTTCGGCAACTCCACCCAGAGCGGTTTTCCGGGCGAGGCGTCGGGGCGGCTGCGCATCGGGCGCGACTGGCGCCCGCTGGAGAAGGCGATCCTCGGCTACGGCTACGGCCTGAACGCCACCGCGCTGCAGTTGGCGACCGCCTATGCGGCGCTCGGCGACGGCGGTGTGCTGCACACCCCGACCTTCATCAAGGACGGGCAGACCGAAGCCACCGCGGTGATCGATCCGCGGATCGCGCGCGAGATCGTCGACATGATGGAGACCACCACCCAGCCCGGTGGCACCGCCGCGCCGTGGGCGTGGATCGCCAACTATTCGGTGGCGGCCAAGACCGGCACCGCGCACAAGGCGCAGGCCGGCGGTTACGCCAAGGATGCCTACGGCGCCGCCTTCGCCGGCCTGGTGCCGGCCAGCCATCCGCGTCTGGCCGCGGCGGTGGTCATCGACAACCCGCGCAAGGGCAGCTATTACGGCGGCCTCGTCTCCGGTCCGGTGTTCGCCAAGGTGATGGACGGCGCGCTGCGCCTGCTCGACATCCCGCCGGACAACATCGGCCGCTGGTACGTGGGCGGCCCGATGCAGGGCAAGAACGGGCTGATCGGCAGCAAGCCGCCGGACGCGCCGAACATCGAGGAGGCGCCCGTGGACCGGGCGACGCCATGACCGGATCGCGTCTCGACCGCCTGCTGCTGGGCCTGGCCGACACCGCCGCGCTCGGCGGCATCGTCGTTTCCGGCCTCTCGCTCGACTCGCGCGACGTGCGTCCCGGGGTTGCCTTCGTCGCCCTGCGCGGCACCCGCCGGCATGGCATCGCCTTCGCCGCCGACGCGGTGGCGAGCGGGGCGGTGGCGGTGATCGCGGACGCGCCGGCACCGCTCGATGCGCCCGCACTCGGCGTGCCGGTGGTGTGGATCGACGCGCTGGCCGAGCACGTCGGCGAGATCGCCGCGCGCTTTCACCGCCACCCCACGCAGGAGCTGCGCGTGCTCGGCGTCACCGGCACCAACGGCAAGACCTCCACCGTGCAGTTGCTGGCGCAGGCGCTGGATTGCCTCGGCCATCGCGCCGCCAGCATCGGCACGCTGGGCGCCGGGCTGGTGGGCCGGTTGCGCGAAGGCGAGCGCACCACGCCGGACGCGATCAGCGTGCAGGCGCAGCTGGCGGCGTTCCGCGACGCCGGCGTCAGCCACGTGGCGATGGAAGTCTCCTCGCACGCGCTGGTGCAGGGACGGGTCAACGCGGTCGATTTCGAAGTCGCCGCCTTCACCAACCTCACCCGCGACCACCTCGACTACCACGGCAGCATGGAGGCCTACGGCGCGGCCAAGGCGCGCCTGTTCACCTGGCCGGGACTGCAGGCGGCGGTGGTGAACATCGACGACGCCTTCGGCGCCGTGCTGGCCGGGCGGTTGCCTGCCACGCTGCGCCGGCTGCGGGTGAGCGCGGCCGGCCACGCGGACGCCGAGGTGGCCGCCACCGGCATCGTCACCTCCGGCGAGGGGCTGGCGTTCCGGCTGCGCACGCCGTGGGGTTCGCGCGCGATCCGCAGCCCGCTGCTGGGACGCTTCAACGTGGCCAACCTGCTCACCGTGGTGGCCTGCCTGGGCGCGCTGGGCGAGTCGTTCGAGCCGGTCGTGGCCGCGGTGGAATCGCTCTCGCCGGTCAACGGCCGCATGAACCGCCTCGGCGACGGCCTGCGCCAGCCGCTGGTGGTGATCGACTACGCGCACACGCCCGACGCGCTGGAGCAGGCGCTCGCCGCGCTGCGCCCGCACTGCGCCGGACGGCTGCTGTGCGTGTTCGGCTGCGGCGGCGAGCGCGATGCCGGCAAGCGCCCGCAGATGGGCGCGATCGCCGAGCGCCTGGCCGACCTCGCCATCGTCACCGACGACAACCCGCGCGGCGAAGACGGCGACGCCATCGTGGCGCAGATCGTGGCCGGCTTCGCCGACCCGGCGCGCGCGCGCGTGCTGCGCGACCGCGAGGCGGCGATCCGGCTGGCGCTGTCGCTGGCCCGCCCCGGCGACGTGCTGCTGATCGCCGGCAAGGGCCACGAGACCTACCAGGAAGGCGCCCACGGCAAGCGTCCGTTCGACGACATGGCGGTGGCGCGCGCCGCACTGGAAGCCTGCGCATGATGTCGCTCAACACCATCGCCCTGTGGACCCACGCAACGCGGATCGGCGACGACGTGGCCGTGCAGGGCGTGGCGATCGACACCCGCAGGCTCAAGGCCGGCGACCTGTTCGTGGCGCTGCCCGGCGAGCGGGTGGACGGTCACGACTACGTCGCCGAGGCGATCGCCCGCGGCGCCGTGGCGGCGATGGTCACGCGCCGGCTCGACCTCGCCGTCCCGCAGTTGCTGGTGAACGACGCCGCCGCGGCGCTGGGTGACCTGGCCAGCGCGGTGCGCGCGCAGCGCGACGTGCGCGTGGTCGGCATCACCGGATCCAACGGCAAGACCACGGTGAAGACGCTCACCGCGTCGATCCTCGCGCGCCACGGCCGCACCCACGTCAACGCCGGCAACTACAACAACGAGCTGGGCCTGCCGCTGACCCTGCTGGCGATGCCGCAGGATGCGCAATTCGCGGTGCTGGAGATGGGCGCCGGCAAGCCCGGCGACATCGCCTACCTCGCCGGCATCGCGCGCCCCGACGTGGGCGTGATCACCTGCATCGCGCCGGCGCACCTGGAGCGCATGGGCAGCATCGAAGGCGTGGCCGAAACCAAGGGTGCGCTGTACCAGGCACTGCCCGCCGACGGCGTGGCGATCATCAACGCCGACGACGCGTTCGCGCCGTTCTTCGCCGGGCTGGCCGGCTCGCGCCGCGTGCTGCGCTACGCCCTGGAGCAGCCAGCCGAGGTCACGGCGGACATCCTCGAGCAGCGCGTCGACGGCTCGCGCTTCGTGCTGCGGACGCCGCAGGGCGACGCCGCGATCGCGCTGCCGCTGGCCGGCCGCCACAACGTCGCCAATGCGCTGGCCGCCACGGCCATCGCGCTCGCGCTGGAGGTGCCGCTGGCGACCGTCGTGGCAGGCCTCGAGCAGGCCGACGGCGTCGCCGGCCGCCTGCAGGTGGAACCCATGCCCGCCGGCTGGACCCTGATCGACGACAGCTACAACGCCAATCCCGGCTCGGTCACGGCAGCCATCGATACCTTGGCGCTGGCGTCGGGCGAGCGGGTGCTGGTGCTGGTGCTGGGGGACATGGCGGAACTGGGCGCCAATGCCCGCGCCCTGCACGCCGGCATCGGCGCCCACGCGAAGGCGCGCGGCATCGACCGGCTGCTCGCGGTCGGCCCGCTGAGCGCGGCCGCGGTCGAGGCCTTCGGCGAGGGCGCGGCGCATTTCGACGGCAAGGAAGCGCTCGTTGCCGCGCTGCAGCCGTTGCTGCACGACGGCGTCACCTGCCTGGTGAAGGGCTCGCGATCGGCGGGCATGGACCAGGTGGTCTCGGCCTTGCGCCCCCAAACCGACCGCGGAGGCGCGCCCCATGCTGCTTGAACTGGCCGACTGGCTGGCCCGGCACTTCACCGCCGTGCACCTGTTCCAGTACATCACCTTCCGCACCATCATGGCGGCGCTCACCGCGCTGGCGATGTCGCTGCTGTTCGGTCCGGCGGTAATCCGCAGGCTGGCCCAGCTCAAGGCGGGGCAGGTGGTGCGCAGCGACGGCCCGCAGACACATCTGGCCAAGGCCGGCACGCCGACCATGGGCGGCGTGATGATCCTGCTGTCGGTGGTGATCGCCACGGTGCTGTGGGCCGACCTGCACAACCGCTACGTGTGGGTGGTGCTGGCGGTGACGCTGGGCTTCGGGGCGATCGGCTTCTACGACGACTACTGCAAGATCGTGCTGCGCGACAGCCGCGGCCTGGCCTCGCGCTGGAAGTATTTCTGGCAGTCGGTGTTCGGCCTGATCGCCGCCTGGTTCCTGTTCCACACCGCGCAGCTGCCGGCGGAAACCGCGCTGTACGTGCCGCTGTTCAAGCAGGTGGCCATTCCGCTCGGCGCGCTGTTCGTGGTGCTGGCCTACTTCATGATCGTGGGCTTCTCCAACGCGGTGAACCTCACCGACGGTCTCGACGGCCTGGCGATCATGCCGACCGTGCTGGTGTCCGGTGCGCTGGGCATGTTCGCCTACCTGGCCGGCAACAAGGTGTTCTCCGAATACCTGGGCATTCCCTCGATTCCCGGCGCGGGCGAGCTGTCGATCTACTGCGGCGCGCTGGCCGGCGCGGGGCTGGGCTTCCTGTGGTTCAACACGTATCCGGCGCAGGTGTTCATGGGCGACGTCGGCGCGCTGGCGATCGGTGCGGCGCTGGCGGCGATCGCGGTGATCGTGCGCCAGGAGATCGTGCTGCTGGTGATGGGTGGCGTGTTCGTGATGGAAACCGTGTCGGTGATGATGCAGGTGGCGAGCTTCAAGCTCACCGGTAGGCGCATCTTCCGGATGGCGCCGATCCACCACCACTTCGAACTCAAGGGCTGGCCCGAGCCGCGCGTGATCGTGCGCTTCTGGATCATCAGCGTGGTGCTGGTGCTGATCGGCCTTGCCACGTTGAAGGTGCGCTGATGTTCGGCTTCGGGACCAGCCAGGCGGTGAAGCGGCAGGGGCCGCGCGGCAGCTACGACCTGCCGCTGCTGCTCGGCCTCGTCGGACTGGCCAGCATGGGCGTGGTGATGGTCGCCTCCAGCTCCATCGCGGTGGCCGACAGCCAGCACATCGGCGCGTTCTACTACCTCAAGAAGCACCTGTTCTATCTCGCGCTCGGCATCACCCTGGCCGGTTTCGCCATGCGGGTGGAGCTGAAGCTGCTGGAGAAATACTCCGTGCCGCTGCTGCTCGCCGCGGGCCTGATGCTGCTGGCGGTGTTCGTGCCGCACTTCGGCATGCGCATCAACGGCGCACGGCGCTGGCTCAACCTGGTGGTGATCAGCTTCCAGCCAGTGGAGGCGGTAAAGCTGATTCTCGTGGTGTACGTGGCGAGCTTCCTGGTGCGCTACCGCGACAGCGTGGAGAACACCTTCTGGGGCCTGCTGCGGCCGGTGATCGTGGCAGGCGTGATCGTGCTGCTGCTGCTGGCCCAGCCGGACTTCGGCTCGGCCACGCTGGTGATCGCGATCACCATCGGCATGGTGTGGCTGGGCGGCGCGCGGCCGGTGTTCCTGTTCATCATGGGCCTGCCGCTGATGCCGCTGCTGGCGATCGCCGCCACCAGCGAGAGCTACCGCATGAAGCGGCTCACCTCGTTCATGGACCCGTGGAAGGATCCGTTCAACGACGGCTTCCAGCTGACCCAGTCGCTGATGGCGATCGGTCGCGGCGAATGGACCGGCGTCGGCCTCGGCTCCAGCGTGCTGAAGCTCTCCTACCTGCCCGAGGCGCACACCGATTTCATCCTCGCGGTGATCGGCGAGGAGCTGGGGCTGGCCGGCGTGATCGCGGTGATCGCGCTGTTCACGCTGGTGGTGGCGCGCGGTTTCATCCAGGGTCTGCGGGGGATCGAGGTGAACCAGCGTTTTGCCGGCTACGTGGCATTCGGCATCTCGATGATGATCGGCCTGCAGGCGATGGTGTCGATCGGCGTGAACCTCGGCGCGCTGCCGACCAAGGGGCTCACGCTGCCGCTGATCAGCTCGGGCGGTTCATCGGTGCTGTTCACCTGTGCGATGGCCGGCGTGCTGCTGCGCGCCACCTACGAAATCAACCGCGCCCGCGACGCGCGCCAGATGGCCACGCGCATGCCGGCGCTGGCGGTGCGCGACGCAAACGCGGCCCCGGCCGCGCGCGAGCGCGAGGCGGAGGCCGCATGAGTGCCACGACGCGCCCCGTGCTGATCATGGCCGGCGGTACCGGTGGCCACATCTTTCCCGGCCTGGCCGTGGCCGACGTACTGCGCGCGCAGGGCGTGCCGGTGGCGTGGCTGGGTGCGCGCGGCGGCATGGAAACCCAGGTGGTGCCGGCCCACGGCATCGAACTGCACGCGGTGCCGGTCGGCGGCCTGCGCGGCAAGGGCTGGAGGACGCGCCTCGGCGCCCCGCTGATGCTGGCGCGCGCGCTGCTCGCCTCGCTCGCCGTGCTGCGCCGGCTGCGTCCGCGCAGCGTGCTGTCGATGGGCGGCTATGTGGCCGGTCCCGGCGGCCTCGCTGCGCGGCTCACCGGCACGCCGCTGCTGGTGCACGAACAGAATTCGCTGGCCGGCTACACCAACCGCAAGCTCGCCGGGTTCGCCCACCGGGTGCTGACCGGCTTCGATGGCGCGCTGCCGAACGCCACGTGGGTGGGCAATCCGGTGCGCGCGTCGATCGCCGCGCTGCCGGCGCCGACCGAGCGCATGACCACGCGCAGCCGCCCCGCGCGCCTGCTGGTGCTCGGCGGCAGCCTGGGTGCCCGCGCGCTCAACCTCATCGTACCCAAGGCGCTCGCCGCGATGCCGGTGGATCAGCGCCCGCAGGTGCTGCACCAGTGCGGCAAGCGCGGTATCGCTGAGGCGCGCCGAGCCTATGCCGAAGCCGGTGTGGCGGCCGACGTGGTGCCCTTCATCGACGACATGGCCACCGCGTACGGCGAGGCCGACCTCGCCGTCTGCCGCGCGGGGGCGCTCACCCTGGCCGAGCTGACCGCGGCGGGACTCGGCGCGCTGCTGGTGCCGTACCCGCACGCGGTCGACGACCACCAGACCCGCAACGCCGAGGCGCTGGTCGCCGTTGGCGCCGCCGAACTGATCAAGGAAAACGCACTGGACGCACAGCAACTCGCGAGCCGCCTGAGCGCCCTGCTCGCCGACCGCCCGCGGCTCGTGGCGATGGCGGGTGCCGCGCGCAGTCTGGCCAGGCCCGATGCGGCGCAATCCATCGCCCGCGCCTGTCTGGAGGTGGCCGCATGACGCCGCGCCGCCTGCTGCAGCACGAAGACCTGATGAGCACCTTTCGCCGGGTGCACTTCATCGGCATCGGCGGCGTCGGCATGAGCGGCATCGCCGAGGTGCTGCACAACCTCGGCTACGCCGTGTCCGGCTCGGACCGGTCGAATTCCGCCACGGCGCAGCGCCTGGCCGGGCTGGGGATCGAGGTGCGCATCGGCCACGAGGCCGCGCACGTGGGCGATGCCGACGTGGTGGTCACCTCCAGCGCGATCCGCGTCGACAACCCGGAGCTGGTGGCCGCGCGCGCGGCGCGCATTCCGGTGATCCCGCGCGCCGAGATGCTGGGCGAGCTGATGCGCTTTCGCCGCGGCATCGCGATCGCCGGCACGCACGGCAAGACCACCACCACCAGCCTGGTCGCCAGCGTGCTGGCCGAGGCCAACTACGACCCGACCTTCGTCATCGGCGGCCAGCTCAACGCGGCCGGCGCCAACGCGCGCCTGGGCACCGGGCAGTACCTGGTGGCCGAGGCGGACGAGTCGGACGGCTCGTTCCTGCTGCTGTCGCCGGTGATCGCCGCGATCACCAACATCGACGCCGACCACCTGGAGAACTACCACGGCGATTTCGCCGAAGTGAAGAAGGCATTCTCCGACTTTCTGCATCGCCTGCCGTTCTACGGCCTGGCGGTGCTGTGCGTGGACGACGCGGAAGTGGCCGCGCTGGCGCGCGACACCTCGCGCCGCATCATGACCTACGGCATCGAGCGCAGCGACGCCGACGTGCGCGCCGTCAACGTGACGCAGCGCGGCTTCACTATGCACTTCGACCTGGTGCTGCCGGGCCGCGCCGAGGCGCTGCCGGTGCAGCTCAACCTGCCCGGCAGGCACAACGTGCTCAACGCGCTGGCGGCTGCCGCGATCGGCTGGCAGCTGGGCGTGGAGGCCGAAGCCATCGGCCGCGCGCTGGCCGGGTTCCAGGGCGTCGGCCGTCGCTTCCACGCGCGCGGCGAGCTGGCGCTGGAGCACGGCGGCTGCGCGCTGCTGATCGACGACTACGGCCATCACCCGCGCGAACTGGCCGCGGTGTTCGCCGCCGCCCGCGGCGGCTGGCCGGAGCGCCGCCTGGTGGTGGCCTTCCAGCCGCACCGCTACAGCCGCACGCGCGACCTGCTCGACGATTTCGCCAACGTGCTGGCGGAAGCCGACGTGCTGCTGCTGACCGAGGTCTACCCGGCCGGCGAGGCACCGATCGCCGGCGCCGACGGCCGCGCGCTGGCGCGCGCCGTGCGCGCCCGCGGCAAGGTCGATCCGGTGCTGGTGGAGCATCCGCGCGATTTCAAGGACACCCTGCCGACCCTGCTGCGCGACGGCGACCTGCTGCTGCTGCTGGGCGCCGGCGACATCGGCGCCGCGGCGCTGGAGCTGGCCCGGCCGGGCAGCCTGAGGACCCACAAGTGATGAACAAGATCAACGATCCCGCCCAGTTCGGACGCGTCGCCGTGGTGATGGGCGGCAGCTCGGCCGAGCGCGAGGTGTCGCTGGACTCCGGCCGCAACGTGCTCGCCGCGCTCAAGACGCTCGGCGTCGATGCGCACGGCATCGACGGCATCCCGGCGCTGCTGGACGCGCTGCGCGCCGGTCATTTCGCGCGCGTGTTCAACATCCTGCACGGCCAGCATGGCGGTGGCGAGGACGGCGTGCTGCAGGGCGCGCTGGAATCGCTCAACGTGCCGTACACCGGCTCGGGCGTGCTCGGCTCGGCGCTGTCGATGGACAAGACGCGCTCCAAGCGCGTGTGGCAGTCGCTGGGCCTGCCGACGCCGCGGTTCGCGGCGCTGCCGCGCGGCGCCGATCCCGGAGCAGGTTCGGGGCAGGCTGTGCACGCCGCCGCGCGCGAGATCGGCTTTCCGCTGATCGTGAAGCCGGCCTGCGAGGGCTCCAGCGTGGGCGTGACCCGCGTGTTCGAGGAGCAGGACCTGGACGCGGCGGTCGAGCTGGCGGCCCGGTATCCCGGCGACCTGCTGATGGAAACCCTGATCGAGGGCGACGAGCTGACCGTGGCCGTGCTCGGCCGCGAGGTGCTGCCGTCGATCCACATCGTCCCGCAAGGGGCCTTCTACGACTACAACGCCAAGTACGTCGCCGAGGACACCCGCTACATCTGCCCGGGACTGCAGGGCGATGCCGAGGCCGAACTGCGCGCGCTGTCGCTGCAGGCCTTCGACGCGCTCGGCTGCAGCGGCTGGGGTCGGGTCGACGTGATGCGCGACCGCGCCGGCCGCAACTGGCTGCTGGAAGTGAACACGGCACCCGGCATGACCTCGCACTCGCTGGTGCCCAAGGCCGCCGCCGCCGCAGGCATCTCCTACGAGAAATTGTGCTGGCGCGTGCTGGAGACGAGCCTTGAAGAGCCGAGCCCCGAGTCCCGCGACAAAGGAGAAGCCGAATGAAGGGCGGCATCCGCCTCGTCGCCTGGTGCCTGGCCATCGCCCTGGTGGTGTTGCCGGTCGTCGGCGTGCTGCGCGGCTGGTTCGCGGCCGATCGCTGGCCGGTCACCCGGCTCACCGTGCAGGCGGAGTTCCATCACGTGAAGGCCGAGCAGATCCGCGACGTGGTGCGTCCGCGGCTGGGGGGCGGCTTCTTCGCGCTCGATCTCGGCGCGGTGCAGAAGGCGGTCGCCGCGCTGCCGTGGGTGGAGTCGGTGGAGGCCAGCAAGCGCTGGCCGGACACCCTGCTGCTGCGCATCCACGAGCGCCAGCCGTTCGCGCGCTGGAACGACAGGCAGCTGATCAGCCGCCAGGGGCAGGTGTTCGACGTGCCGCCCAGCGAGCTCGATGCGAGCCTGCCCAGCCTGCACGGACCGGACGACCGACTCGCCGAGGTGGTGAGCTTCTACGCCGACACCCGCAAGGCGTTCGGCGGCACGCATCTGCAGATCACCGGCGTGTCGCTCACCGAGCGGGGCAGCTGGAGCCTGGGCACGGCCGACGGCGCGCAGATCGTGCTGGGCGATCGCGAGCAGGCGGCCCGGCGGCTGCGCCGCTTCCTCGATGTGTATCCGCAAGTGGTCGCCGGCCACGCCACCGGCTTCGCCTATGCCGACCTTCGCTACACCAACGGTTTCGCCGTGCGCTGGCAGCCGGCCGCCGGCGCCGCCAACCAGACAGGTGCGCCCCGCACATGACGACGAATTGCCCCATTGAGCCCGGCCTATGAAGACGCGCAACGACAAGCAACTGGTCGTCGGCCTGGATGTCGGCACCTCCAAGGTGGTGGCGATCGTCGGCGAGTACGAGCCGGGCGAGCCGATCGAGGTGATCGGCATCGGCTCGCACGTCTCGCGCGGGCTCAAGCGCGGTTCGGTGGTGGACATCGAGTCGACCGTGCACTCGATCCAGCGCGCGGTGGAAGAGGCCGAGCTGATGGCCGGCTGCGACATCCGCTCGGTGTTCGCCTCGATCTCCGGCAGCCACCTGGAAACGCGCAACTCGCACGGCACGGCGGCGATCCGCGACCGCGAGGTCACCCCGGGCGATCTCGACCAGGTGCTGGAGGCGGCCAGCGCGGTGGCGATCCCGGCCGACCGCAAGGTGCTCTACAAGGAGTCGCAGGAATACCGCATCGACGGCCAGGACGGCATCCGCTCGCCGGTGGGCATGAGTGGCGTGCGGCTGGAAGCCTCCGTGCATCTGGTCACCGGTGCGGCGGCCGCGGTGCAGAACATCACCAAGTGCATCCAGCGCTGCGGGCTGTCGGTGGACGAGCTGGTGCCTTCCGCCGTGGCCAGCGCCAAGTCGGTGCTGACCGAGGATGAGCGCGAGCTCGGTGTGTGCCTGGTCGACATCGGTGCGGGCACCACCGACATCGCCATCTACACGCAGGGCGCGATCCGCTACACCAGGTCGCTGCCGGTGGGCGGCGACCAGGTCACCAACGACATCGCCTACGGTGTGCATACGCCGACCGCGCATGCCGAAGAGATCAAGATCAAGTACGCCTGCGCACTGGCCCAGTTCGCGCACGCCGACGAGACCATCCAGGTGCCCAGCGTGGGCGATCGCCCGCCGCGCCGGCTGGCGCGCCAGTCGCTCGCGCAGAGCGTGCAGGCGCGCTACGAGGAAATCTTCGAGATGGTGCAGGACGAGCTGCGCCGATCCGGCTACGACAGCCTGATCGCGGCCGGCATCGTGCTCACCGGCGGCGCCGCCCGCATGGAGGGCGCGCTGGAGCTGGCCGAGGAGCTGTTCCACAAGATGGTGCGCGTGGGCGTGCCGCAGCACGTGAGTGGGCTTGGCGAGGTGATGTCCAGCCCGCTGCATTCCACCGGCGTCGGCCTGCTGCTGCACGGCGCACGCAGCGGTGGCGTGCGGCACGGCGGCCCGGTGGGCGGCGGCATGGGCGGACCGCTGGACAGGCTGCGTGGCTGGTTCAAGAAAAACTTCTGATTGCATTGGGCGGTGCCGGAGGCGCTGCCACGGGCGAACGGAAACGCCCACCACCACGGCCCGACAGGAGTCATCCGCCGCGGTTACAACGACAACTAAAGCTCTATGGAGGACGGGAAATGTTTGAACTGATCGATAAATTGACCCCCAACGCAGTCATCAAGGTCATCGGCGTGGGCGGCGGCGGCGGCAACGCCGTGGCGCACATGCTCAATGCCAACATCGAAGGCGTCGAGTTCGTCGTCGCCAACACCGACGCGCAGGCCATGAAGAGCTGCGGTTCGCGTACCCACCTGCAGCTCGGTGCCAACGTCACCAAGGGCCTCGGCGCCGGCGCCAACCCCGAGGTCGGCCGCCAGGCCGCGCTGGAAGACCGCGAGCGCATCGAGGAGATGCTCGACGGCGCCGACATGGTGTTCATCACCGCCGGCATGGGCGGCGGCACCGGCACCGGCGCCGCGCCGGTGGTGGCGCAGCTGGCCAAGGAGAAGGGCATCCTCACCGTGGCGGTGGTGACCAAGCCGTTCCCGTTCGAGGGTCGCCGTCGCATGCAGGTGGCGCTCAAGGGGATCGAGGACCTCAGCCAGCACGTCGACTCGCTGATCACCGTGCCGAACGAGAAGCTGCTGTCGGTGCTGGGTCGCGAAGTCACCCTGCTGAACGCGTTCAAGGCCGCCAACGACGTGCTGCAGGGCGCCGTGCAAGGCATTGCCGACCTGATCACCGCCCCGGGCCTGATCAACGTCGACTTCGCCGACGTGCGCACCGTGATGTCCGAGATGGGCATGGCCATGATGGGCTCGGGCACCGCCCGCGGCGACGACCGCGCGCAGGCGGCGGCCGAGGCGGCCATCAACAACCCGCTGCTGGAGGACGTCAATTTGAATGGCGCCTGCGGCATCCTGGTCAACGTCACCGCCGGCCCCAACCTCACCATGCGCGAGTTCGACGAGATCGGTCGGGTGGTCCACGACTTCGCCAGCGAGGATGCCACCGTGGTGATCGGCACCTCGCTCGACCCGGATATGCAGGACGACGTGCGCGTCACGGTGGTGGCCACCGGCCTCAACCGCGCGAACGTGCGCCAGCCGGTGCGTCCGGTGCCGACCCAGCAGGTGGAGATGCGCCAGCGTCCGCGTCCGGTGGTGCTGCGCACCGGCACCGGCAACGAGGTGGTGGACTACGCCCAGCCGGACGTGGTCAGCTCCAGCCGTCATGATGGCGCGCCGACCAAGGCGGCGGAGTCGGGGTTCGACTATCTCGACATCCCCGCCTTCCTGCGTCGCCAGGCGGACTGAGCGGGTATCGGGGAGCGCGCCGGAACCATCCGCCCCGGCACCGGTCTCACCACCTTCGGTGACGCCGGCGCGGCAAAGCGGGGGATTCGGGTCCGGTCCGTGACCCTGTTCGCGTTCGCCGATGCCCTCGCAAATGTGAAGGCGTTGGCAAAGCTGCGTGTCCGGATGACCCGTGGCAAGCCTCATGACCGGATTCCCGTCCCCGGGCATGAGGCTAGTTGTTTTCGTAAACCCATGATTCCAAGGTGCTTGCTGTCCAGGGCCGGCGGGTTCGGAGGTCGCTTCAGCATGAAGGCTGGCTTAAAGACTGTACGGTACGGTTTGCTATTGCCTGAGGTTAAGACTGTGTTAGCATCTCCGACCAATCTGGCTGCTGCCGTCCACAGGTACCCTAGAAAATGATCAAGCAGCGTACGCTCAAGAACATCATCCGCGCGACCGGCGTGGGCTTGCACACCGGCGACAAGGTCTACATGACCCTGCGACCGGCAGCGCCCAATACCGGCATCGTGTTTCGTCGCACCGATCTGGATCCGCCGGTCGACATCCACGCGCGTCCGGATTGCGTGGGCGATACGCGCCTGTCCACCACCCTGGTCAACGGCGATGTCCGCGTCTCGACGGTCGAGCATCTGCTCTCGGCGATGGCGGGCCTGGGCATCGACAACGCCTACGTCGACCTGTCCGCGCCGGAAGTGCCGATCATGGACGGCAGCGCCGGTCCCTTCGTGTTCCTGCTGCAGTCGGCCGGTATCGAGGAGCAGCCGGTGGCCAAGCGCTTCATCCGCATCAAGAAGCCGGTCAGGGTGCAGGAAGGCGACAAGTGGGCCAGCTTCGAGCCGTTCGAGGGCTTCAAGGTGGGCTTCTCGATCGAGTTCAACCATCCGATCATCAACAAGCGCACCTCGCGGGCGGAGATCGATTTCTCCACCACCTCGTTCGTCAAGGAAGTGAGCCGCGCGCGCACGTTCGGCTTCATGCGCGACATCGAGATGCTGCGCGAACACAACCTGGCGCTCGGTGGCTCGATGGACAACGCCGTGGTGCTGGACGATTACCGCGTACTCAACGAAGACGGCCTCCGCTACGAGGACGAGTTCGTCAAGCACAAGATCCTGGATGCAATCGGCGATCTCTACCTGCTCGGCCACAGCCTGGTCGGCGCCTACTACGCACACAAGTCCGGCCACGAGCTCAACAACAAGCTCCTGCGCACCCTGATCGCCCAGCCCGATGCCTGGGAAGAGGTCGTCTACGAGGACGACCCGGCCACCGCGCCGATCTCCTACGCCCATCCGGCCCAGGCGATCTGATCCCCCGGTCCGGGCAGCGCAAGCCCCGCAAACTCGACGGCCATGCCCCACGGCGTGGCCGTTTTGTTTCGTGGCGGCGATCACGCCGGCGAGCACGATCGCTTCACGTCTCGGACACATGGGCTTGTCATGGGCTCATGCCCCCGTGTTATAAACCCACCCTTGCCGGATGCTTCCGGCGGCAATGGCGGTACCACAGGTACCGTTGGGAGACCGCAGGGGCTTTGCCGGATGCGGTCGACAGGGGTCTCAATCAGCAGTTTCGGCGAGGGACGCCAGCTCCAGGAACAGCGCCCGCAACTCGGGGTCTGTGACGGACATTGCAGCCGCCTTGAGATGTACGGCTGCAGCAGGCGAAAGCGGTTTTGACCGATCCGGCTCCGTTGCGGCCGGCGGTTGGGGGGCCACTTTCACGGTGACTGAACTGGCGCTCGTGCCCAGGGCACGTGCGGTGGCGAGAAGCTGCGTCTGCATCAGGCGCAAGCGGGAAGCCCAGGCCGGGGAGGATGCCAGGAAGACGAGGCGGTCGCCGCGTGCATGTGCGAAACGCACCTGGTCGCGCAGCGATGTCGGCAGCGTCTGGCGCAGGGCACGGTCCAGCGCATCCAGTTCGGCGGCCTTCGTGGCCAACCGGGCGAATGCGCCGCATTCGGCGAGGGGCTTGAGCCCATGGCCGGAGCGGCGAGGGATGGGTGGAGCGGCGCGCTGCATGGTGCCGACTTCTTCAACGTGGAAAAGCATGCAAATCATACTCGTGTCCCGCAGCAAGAAGGTGCCCAAGACCCTTGATCTGGCCTGTCGCCGCATGCGATGGCGGATCGCCGCGATGGCGACGGTGGCGGTGACCGGATGCATGGCGCTGGGTGCGACGGTGGCGCTTGCATTGGCCAGTCCGCGGGATCGTGCGCTTTCGCAGATCTCCGAGCTGCAGCAGAAGATCAAGGCGCAGGACATCATGCTCGGCGCCGTCAGGCGCGACGCCCAGCGCGACCTCGACGCGCTCGCCGTGAAACTTGGCCAGCTCCAGGCGCAATCGGCCCGGCTCAACGCCCTCGGCGAGCGACTGGCCCAAATGGGCAAGCTGGACGATGGCGAATTCGATTTCGACCAGGCGCCGCCGGTGGGAGGGGTCGAGGACACCACGGGCTCGGCCTACACGCTGCCGCAGAATCTGGACACCAGCATCAAGCAGCTGGCGACGCAGTTCGACGGCCAGCAGGCGCAGCTCAGCGCGTTGCAGAGCCTGCTGATGGACGCACGCATCGAATCCAACCTCAAACCGACCGGCATGCCCGTGCAAGGCGGCTACATCTCGTCCTACTTCGGCACTCGCCCGGATCCGTTCAGTGGTCGCAATGCGCGCCATACCGGCATCGACATCGCCACCCCGCTGGGTACGCCGGTGCACGCGGTGGCTGAGGGCATGGTGACCTTCGCGGGGATCCGCAGCGGCTACGGTGACGTGATCGAGATCGATCACGGCAACGGCTACATGACGCGCTATGCGCACAACAGCAAGCTGATCGCCCATCCGGGCCAGCGCGTGCGGGTGGGCGACGTGATTGCCGATGCCGGCTCCACCGGCCGCTCCACCGGCGCGCACGTGCATTTCGAGGTCTGGTACAAGGGCCGCGTGGTCAACCCGCTCGCCTACGTGCGCAGCCACCGCTGAACGCGCCTGCTCCCGCCGGGGAACGCCCGGCTCTTGAAACTTCCCGCCGGCGTCGCCACCCCTCCTGCGTTGCGGTGAGCTGAGGCGCCGCGGTCGTTCTTCGCGGCTTTTCATGCGTTTGGGATAGCCGGCGGACCCTAGTATCATCGCGCATTTGGCCCGGCCGGCCGTGTGCTGGCGGGCTCTCCTGTCTCCAGTATCCGGATGATCGATGTTCAATCGTGCCCTGACGAGCCTCTTTGGCAGCCGTAACGAACGCGTACTGCGCCAGCTCTCCAAGTCCGTCGCCCGCATCAACGCGCTGGAGTCCGAATACGCCGCGCTCGACGACGATGCCCTGCGCGGCAAGACCGACGAGTTCAGGCAGCGCCTCGCCGCCGGCGAGACGCTCGACCAGCTGCTGCCGGAGTCCTTCGCCACGGTGCGCGAGGCGGCCAAGCGCGTGCTGGGCATGCGCCCGTACGACGTGCAGCTGATCGGCGGCATGGTGCTGCACATGGGCAAGATCGCCGAGATGCGCACCGGCGAGGGCAAGACCCTGGTCGGCACGCTGCCGGTGTATCTGAATGCGCTGGAAGGCAAGGGCGTCCACGTCGTCACCGTCAACGATTACCTCGCCCGCCGCGACTCAGCCCAGATGGGCAAGCTGTACAACTTTCTCGGCCTGAGCGTGGGCGTGGTCTACCCGGGCATGGACCACGCCGACAAGAGCGCGGCCTATGCCGCCGACATCACCTATGGCACCAACAACGAGTTCGGCTTCGACTATCTGCGCGACAACATGGCGCTGTCGAAGGACCAGCGCTACCAGCGCGGCCTGCATTACGCCATCGTCGACGAGGTCGACTCGATCCTGATCGACGAGGCGCGCACCCCGCTGATCATCTCCGGCCCGGCCGAGGATTCCCCGGAGCTGTACATCGCGGTCAACAAGATCGTGCCGCGGCTGGTGCGCCAGGAGAAGGAGGACGGTCCTGGCGACTACTGGGTCGACGAGAAGCAGAAGCAGGTGCACCTGTCCGAAGAGGGCATGGCGCACGCCGACGAGCTGCTGCGCCAGGCGGGCGTGATCGAGGCCGACAGCGGCCTGTACGATTCCAAGAACCTCGCGGTGGTGCACCATCTGAACGCCGCGCTGCGCGCCAACGCGATCTACCAGCGCGACGTGGACTACATCGTGCGCGACAGCGAGGTGATCATCGTCGACGAGTTCACCGGCCGCACCCTGGCCGGCCGGCGCTGGTCGGATGGCCTGCATCAGGCGGTCGAGGCGAAGGAAGGCGTGCCGATCCAGCGCGAGAACCAGACGCTGGCCACGGTGACGTTCCAGAACCTGTTCCGCATGTACACCAAGCTGGCCGGCATGACCGGCACGGCCGACACCGAGGCGTACGAGTTCCAGCACATCTACGGCCTGGAGGTGGTGGTGATCCCCACCCACAAGCCGATGATCCGCAAGGACAACCCGGACATGGTCTTCCTCGCGCAGGCGGCCAAGTACCGCGCGGTGATCGAGGACATCAAGGATTGCCACAAGCGCGGTCAGCCGGTGCTGGTCGGCACCACGTCCATCGAGGTGTCCGAGCTGCTGTCGGGCCTGCTCAAGCAGGAGAAGATCCCCCACGAAGTGCTCAACGCCAAGCAGCACGAGCGCGAGGCGCACATCGTGGCGCAGGCCGGTGCGCCCGGCTCGGTGACCATCGCCACCAACATGGCCGGCCGCGGCACCGATATCGTGCTGGGCGGCAGTCTCGAGGCGGCGCTGGCGGCCCTGCCGGCCGATGCCAGCGAGCTGGATCGCCAGCGCGTGAAGAGCGACTGGCAGAAGCGCCACGACCAGGTGCTGGCGGCCGGTGGCCTGCACATCATCGGCACCGAGCGCCATGAATCCCGCCGCATCGACAACCAGCTGCGCGGCCGCTCCGGTCGCCAGGGCGATCCGGGCTCCTCGCGCTTCTACCTGTCGCTGGAGGACAACCTGCTGCGCATCTTCGCCGGCGACTGGGTCGGCCGCTGGATGCGCATGTTCGGCATGAAGGAAGACGATGCGCTGGAAGACCGCATGGTCAGCCGGCAGATCGAGAAGGCGCAGCGCAAGGTCGAGCAGCACAACTTCGACATCCGCAAGCACCTGCTGGAGTTCGACGACGTCGCCAACGACCAGCGCAAGGTGATCTACAAGCAGCGCGACGAGCTGCTGGAGGGCGAGGACGTCTCCGCCACCATCGTCGACATCCGCGAGGACGTGGTCGAGCAGATGGTGCGTGCGCACGTGCCGGCCGACAGCATCGACGAGCAGTGGGACATCGCCGGCCTCGACCGCCAGCTGGAATCGGAATTCGGCCTGCGCGCCGAACTCAAGTCGTGGGTGGAGCAGCAGCATGAGCTCGACGCCGACGCCATCCTCGAGCACGTGCGCGGCCTGGTGGCCGACCTGTTCCAGGCCAAGGAAGCGCAGATCGGCGCCGAGACCATGCGCCAGCTGGAAAAGCACATCATGCTCACCGTGGTGGACAACGCCTGGAAGGAGCATCTGGCGAGCATGGATTACATGCGCCAGGGCATCTACCTGCGCGGCTACGCCCAGCAGGATCCGAAGCAGGCGTTCAAGCGCGAGTCCTTCGAGCTGTTCGCCAGCATGCTCGACCGCATCAAGATCGAGATCGTGCAGATGCTGGCGCGCATCCGCGTGCGCAGCGAGGCCGAAGTGGCCGCGATGGAAGCCGAGCAGCAGCGGATGGCCGAGCGCCTGCAGCGCCAGATGCTGGCGACCGGCGGCGGCGCGCCGTTGGCGAGACCGGACGACGAGGCGCGGCCGCAGCTGGCCGCATCCGGCAGCCCCAAGGCTGGCCGCAATGATCCATGTCCCTGCGGCTCCGGTAAGAAGTACAAGCACTGCCACGGCCAGCTGAGCTGACCGCGGTGCGCCGCGGCCGGTGAAAAACGGGAGGCGTGCCTCCCGTTTTTGTTCCGCCGTGGCTCAGCCTCTCAGTCTTCGCCGCCGGGTGGCCGCTTGCGATGCGGCTCGGCATTCACCGTGACGTAAACGGGCTCTTCCGCGTCCAGTTGCAGGGCGGTGAGCTGGCCGCCCCACACGCAGCCGGTGTCGATGGCGTAGACGCCCAGGCCGGCAAAGCGTCCCAGCGTCGACCAGTGACCGCAGACGATGCGCGTCTCGCGCCTTCGCATGCCGGGCACTTCGAACCATGGGTACATGCCGGGCTTCTGTGTGCCCGGCACGCCCTTGCCCTCGAAATCGATGCGCCCCTGCACATCGCAGTAGCGCATGCGCGTGAGCGTGTTGATCGAGGCGCGCAGGCGCTCGACGCCCTGCAGGCGGCTGGACCATCCGGCCGGACGGTTGCCGAACAGGTTCTTCAGCAGGCGCGGATAGCGTGGGCTGGACAGCTCGCGCTCGACCTCCTGCGCCTCGCGCTGCGCCTGGCGCAGCGTCCACATCGGCGCCAGGCCGGCGTGCACCATGGTCCAGCCGAGCCGCTCGTCGTGATGCAGCAGCTTCTGCGAACGCAGCCACTCGAACAGCTCGGGTGCGTCCTCGGCGAACAGCACCTCGCGCAGCTCGGGATTGACCCGCGCCTGCGCGTCCGGCTTGCGCAGCGCGATTGCCAGCAGGCTCAGATCATGATTGCCCAGCGTCACCACGCACGATTCGCGCAGTCCGTGAATCAGTCGCAGCGTTTCCAGCGACTGGCCGCCGCGATTGACCAGGTCGCCGCAGAACCACAGGCGGTCCTGCGCCGGATCGAAGCGCAGCTTGTCGAGCAGACGCTGCAGTTCGGGGAAGCAGCCCTGCACGTCGCCGATCGCATAGGTCGCCATCAGTGCAGGGTGCGCGGGATCGACAGCGTGAAGGTCGGGATCGGCGCGTCGAATTCGGTGCCGTCGTCGGCCAGCATCTGATAGCTGCCGACCATCGTGCCCACCGCAGTCTCCAGCACCGCGCCGGAGGTGTATTCGTAGTCGTCGCCCGGGCGGATCCACGGCTGCTCGCCGACCACGCCGTCGCCGCGCACTTCGTTCACCTTGCCGTTGGCATCGGTGATCACCCAGTGGCGGGTGATCAGGCGCGCCGGCAACTGGCCCGCGTTGCGCAGCGTGACGGTATAGGCGAAGACGTAGCGGTTGTCGTCGGGCCTGGATTGGTCGGGGATAAAGCGGGTCTGGACCCGTACATTGATGGTGTAGGGGGATTTCGCATTCATGGGCGCGATTGTACGGCCTGCCGACGTGATCCGGTCATGCGGATCAGGGCGTGCTTCAGCTTGCCGTGCGAGCGGTCTCGACGGTCTTGGCAAGCCGCACGAAATCGGCCGGCGCCAGCGTCTCGGCGCGCGCACCCGGATCGACGCCGGCCAGCCGGATGGCCTCGGCATCCATCACCTGTTTCAGTCCGTTCGCCAGCGTCTTGCGTCGCTGCGCGAAGGCCGCCTTCACGACGGCGTGCACGCGCGTCGGGTCCGCGTCGTGTCGCTCCTCGGCGGTCAGCGGCACCAGCCGCACCACGGAGGAAACCACCTTCGGCGGTGGGCGGAACGCGCCGGGCGGCACGTCAAACAGCGGCACCACGCGGCAGGCCAGTTGCAGCATCACCGACAGCCGACCGTAGATCTTGCTGCCAGGCTCGGCCGCCATGCGGTCGACCACTTCCTTCTGCAGCATGAAGTGCATGTCCTGGATCGCCGCGGCGTGCTCCACACAGTGGAACAGGATCGGGCTGGAGATGTAGTACGGCAGGTTGCCGGCGATGCGCAGGCGGCTGGCGCCGAGCTGCTGCGCCAGCGCGGTGAAATCCACCGTGAGCACGTCGGCCTGGATGATCGTGAGCGCACCCACTGCGGCCGCGCGCGCGCGCAGTGCGGGAATCAGGTCGGTATCGAGTTCGATCGCCGTGAGGCGCCCGGCGACGGCCAGCAAAGGCAGGGTGAGCGCACCTTCGCCCGGGCCGATCTCCACCACGCTGTCGCCATCGAGCGGCGCGATGGCGCCGACGATGCGGTCGATGTAGCGCTTCTCGTGCAGGAAGTGTTGACCGAAGCTTTTCTTGGGGCGGGCGTTCATGGGGTGGCTCCGGGCGAGGTTGGCTCCTCGCCCCGGTCCTCTCCCCGCCGGGCAGAGGATGGATGGGTGGCGCGGCGCGCCAGGAGTTCCAATGCCATGCGCACGGCGGCGATCAGGCTAGACGGGTCGGCGCGGCCAGTTCCGGCCAGGTCCAGCGCGGTGCCATGATCGACCGAGGTGCGGATGAAGGGCAGGCCGAGGGTGAGGTTGACGGTGCGATCGAACGCCTCGCTCTTGAGCACGGGCAGCGCCTGGTCGTGATACATCGCCAGCACCGCGTCGTAACGTGCGCGCATCGCCGGAACGAACGCAGTGTCGGCCGGCAGCGGGCCGAGCAGTTCCATGCCCTCCTCGCGCAGCGCGTCCAGTGCGGGAATGATCGTGTCGATCTCCTCGCGCCCCAGGTGGCCGCCTTCGCCGGCATGCGGGTTCAGGCCGAGCACGGCGATGCGCGGCGCCTCGATGCCGAACTTGTGCCGCAGCTCCGCATGCACCGTGCGCAGCACCCGGCGCAGCAGCGCAGCGTCGATCGCGGCCGGCACGGCGGACAGCGGTAGATGCGTGGTCGCCAGCGCCACGCGCAGTTCCGGACTGGCCAGCATCATCACCACGTCGACGCCGGCGCGTTCGGCAAGAAATTCGGTGTGGCCGCTGAAGGCAATGCCGGCATCGTTGATCGACGACTTCTGCAGCGGCGCGGTGACCATCGCATCGTAGCGTCCGGCCAGGCAGCCGTCGGCCGCCTCGGCGAGCGTGGCCAGCACGTAGCGGGCGTTGGCCGGGTCCGGAGCGCCGGGCTGCTCCGGCGCCAGCATGGGCACGTGATGCACGCGCAGCTGCACCGCGGTGGCGAGCACGGGGGCCGGGGCGTCGGCGTCAATCAGCTGGATGTCCAGCCCGCAGCGGGCGGCGGCGCGTTCGAGCAGGCCGCGGTCGGCGATCGCCACCAGCTCGGCCGCGAACGGCATCGCGGCCAGCCGCACCAGCAGCTCGGGGCCGATGCCCGCCGGCTCGCCGGCGGTCAGCGCGAGCCGCAGGCGCGGGCGCGTGTCCATGGGGCCTCAGGCGTTGCCGTGGCCGGGCTGATCGGGATTGCGCAGCTCCGGCACCATCACCTTGATGTAGGCGCTGGCCTTGAGCTGGCGCAGGAAGTCGTCGTAGGCCTGCTCGGCCTTGCGGTTGCCGATCGCCTGGCGGGCCTGATTGCGGGCGATCTCATCGGTGCGGTCCACCTGACGGGTGCCGAGCAACTGCAGGATGTGCCAGCCGGCTTCGGTCTGGAACGGCCTGGATACCTGCTCCGGCTTCAGCGCGGCCAGTTGCTGGGCGATCGTGGCACCCCATGCCTGTTGCGCGAACCAGCCCATGTCGCCACCGGCGTTGGCGGTGGTGTCGTCCTTGGAGTTTTCCTTCGCCAGCTTGGCGAAGTCCTCGTGCTTGTTGACGATGCGGTCGTAAAGCTCCTGCGCCTTCTGCTGCGCCTGCTCGGGCGTGATCAGTTCGCTCGGGCTGATCAGGATCTGGCGCGCGTGATATTCGGTGACCATCTGGCGCTGGGGCTGGCGCTGGCCGACCAGCTTGAGGATGGTGAAGCCGGTCGGGCCGCGCAGCGCGGGGGTGATGTCGCCGGGCTTCATGCTGGCGATTGTGTCGGTGAAGGCCGGCGGCACCTCATCCATGCGGCGCCAGCCGAGGTCGCCGCCGTCGAGCGCATCCTGCGCGTCGGAATAGCGGATCGCCGCGGCGTTGAAGTCCATGCCGCCCTGGATCGCCTTGATCGCCGCGGCCGCCTTCGCCTGAGCCGCCTGGATGTCGGCCGGGGAGGCGCCGGCGGGAATGCCGACCTGGATGTGTGCCAGGTGCACTTCGCCGGCCTTGTAGCTGGGACTGCTGAGCAGGTTGTTGATCTCGCTGTCGGTGATCTGCACCGAATCGCGCACCACGCTGTCGTGCAGGCGCTGCACGAGCAGTTGTTCGGACAACTGACGACGGAAGGCGGCGAAGCTGGCACCGCTCTGCTGCACGGCGGCGCGCAGCTGGTCGACGGTCATCCGGTTCTGCTGGGCGACGCCGGCGACTGCCTGGTCGACCTCTGCGTCTGAGACGCGGATGCCCTGATCGGCGGCCTTGTTGACCTGCAGGCGCATCAGGATGAGGCGATCGAGCACCTGGCGCCGCAGCACGTTGAGCGGCGGCAGTTGGGTGGGGCTGTTGGCGTACTGCTGCTGCACGGCGCGCACGGCGTCGTCGAGTTCGCTCTGCAGGATCACGCCGTCGTCGACGACGGCCACGATGCGGTCCAGCGGCTGGTCGCCAGCGGCGGCCTGCGCGGGCTGCGAAGCCTGCGGCAGCAGTTGGGCATGGGCGGGAACGACGGTCGCGGCGGCGATCGCGAGCAGGAACAGCGCGAGAGTTTGCTTCATCAGAACGGAGCCTTGGATCGCTGTCAGGCGATGGACAAATTATTGATATCCCAGAATACCACGCCGCAAAAAGTCCTCGGCCTGGCCATTGAACGCACCCAGTCCCTTGAACTGCAGCTCGAACATGATCGCGTTGTTGGTCGGCGCCCGGGTGGATGTGAGGTCGTACTGGTTCACGTAGTGGCGCCCGACCAGGCTGACGATCACGCAGCAGCTTTCGTACTGCAGCCCGGCCAGTGCCTCGACCGTGCGACGGTCCTTCACCGAATACGTCCAGCGCGCCAGCAGGCGCCAGCGTTCGGAGACGGGATAGACCGTGGAGGCGTCGTATTGTTCCAGCAGCGTATTGGTGCTGCCCGGCACGCGGCGGAAGCGGTAGGAGAAGTTGAGGATGCCGTCGCTGCGGATGCGCCGCTGCAGCTCCAGCGTGCCCAGATCGGTCTTGCGCGTATTCGGACTCCACTGGTACGAGGAGCTGGCGCGCCACTGGTCGTTGAGCTGGATGCTGGCCTGGGCCACGTAGTCCGAGCCGGTCCAGTCGGTCACCGGACGCCCGGGCAACGGCACGCGCTGCGGACTGAAGTAGCGGATCTGGCCGAAGCTGGCCGAGAAGCGCTCCACGCCGTTCTCGTCCAGCAGCCGCGTGGTGAGTGCGCCGGTGAGGTTGTTTGCGTTCATCTGGCGATCGGCGCCGGAGTACTGGTTCGGCGAGAACAGCTGCCAGTAGTCGAAGCTGAGCAGGCGCGTGTCGAACAGCGGCAGATTGTTCTGGTTGCGGTACGGCACGTACAGGTAATACAGGCGCGGCTCCAGCGTCTGCGTATAGCTGTTGCCGAACAGCGAGGCACTGCGGTCGAAGATCAGGCCCGTGTCGAGGCTGGCGATCGGCAGCGCACGGCTCGGGCTGCGCTCGGTGAACGGCGATACCTGGTTGGCCACGAGTCGGCCGCCGTAGCCGTAGAGCGCGTAGTAGTCGTCGAGCTGGTACGCGGTGTAGCGGTACGCCAGCCTGGGCCGCACGAACCACGCGGCGCCCTGCCAGTCGGCCGCCAGGTAGGGGTAGAGATCGGCGCGCTTGCCTTCGATGAAGCCGTTCTTGCGAAAGGCGACGGCCTCGTTGTCCATGCCGAACTCCAGCCAGTTGGCCAGCGGCACGTCGAGATTGAAGGTGGCGCGCGGCCAGCGCCTGTACTGCAGGCTGCGATCGGTGAGGAACGGGTCGGTGTTCTGGTAGCTGTCCACGCCCAGCGACGCGCTCCACCAGTTGCCCGCGCCGAGCACGTAGGCGTTGGAGCCGATCGAATTGACGGCGGTGGTGTACAGGTCGTTGCTGAAGTCGCGCAGGTAGTTCTTGTCCGAGACACGGTTCACGCTGGTGCTGAAGTTCCAGCCCGGCCACAGCGCCGTGCTGTCGGAGAACTTGTACAGGTAGCGCTGCCGGCCCTGCGTGGTCAGCCCCGACTTGGCGAGGTTGTCGCCGTGGTCCTTGTTGATGTACTCGAAGTCGAACTGCCCCCTGGTGCCCGGCAGCAGGTAGCGGAATTGGCCGCCCAGCATGACGCCGCGACTGGAGTACAGGCGCGGCTCCAGCGTGGCGTCGTAGTTCGGCGCCAGGTTGAGGTAGTACGGCACGCTGGCCATGAAGCCCGAGTGGCTGGAATTGCCGAAGGTGGGCGCGAGGAAGCCGCTCTTGCGGCGGTCGTCGATGGGGAAGCTCAGGTACGGCAGGTACAGGAACGGCACGTTGGCGAAGCGCATTGTCGCGCCCTTCGCCACGCCCACGCCGGTGTCCCGGTTCAGCGTGAGCTTGTGCGCGCGCACCTCCCACAGCCGATGGCCCACGTCGCAGGTCGAGTAGGTGACGTCCTCGTAGCGGCTGTGCTGGGCATCGAGCAGGGTGGCCTTTTGCGCCACGCCGTTGCCGCGCGATGCCAGCAGCTGGTAGCTGACGTGGTACGCCACGCCGCGCTTGGCCTGGTTGTTGCCCTGCAGGCGGTCGGCGGAGAACAACTGGCCGGCATCCTGGTAGCGCACGTTGCCGCGGGCGTCGTAGTCGGTGGTCTGGTCGTTGTAGTCGACCCGGTCGGCGCGCAGCAGCTGGTCGGCGCGCTGCATCCGCACGTCGCCCGCGAGCTTGTAGAGGGTCTGGTTGGAGCTGTCCACGCTCTCGGCGTTGACGTCGGTGTCGGCGCTGTCGCGCAGTGCGCTGTCGCTAGGCAGGCCGGGATCGTAGAAACCCAGCAGCGCGTTCGGCCGGCACATGGCGTAGCTGATCGGGCGCGACGGGCAGTGGAACGAGCCGAGCGGGCAGGTCGTGGCGGCATCGGCGGGCGCGGCATCGGCCGACGCCGTGGCAGCATCCACTCCCAGCGGTGCGCCGAACAGGGCGAGGGCAGCGGCAACCGCCAGCAGGCGGCGCGGGGGCAACGGGCGCGGCGTCATCGTCACGATGGCAGTCTGTCGGCGGAAAGGGCTCGTTAAGCTAGCAGAAACGCCCTTCACCCGGCAGACGCATGGGCACCCAGACGCATGGCACCCCGCGCATGGGCACCCGTGGCGCGGTGCAGGTTCAGCCGCCGACGCCGTGCTCACGCGAGCAGGGCCTCGACGTGCGCCGCGGCGCTTGCCGCCAGCGCGCACAGGTCGTAGCCGCCTTCCAGGCTGGACACCAGTCGACCGCCGGCGTGGGTGCGCGCCAGGTCGACCAGCTGGTGGGTGATCCACGCGTAGTCTTCGCTGCCCAGGCGAAGGTCGGCCAGCGGGTCGTCGCGGTGCGCGTCGAAGCCGGCCGACACCAGCACCAGCTGCGGCCTGAACGCATGCATCCGCGGCAGCAGCTCGTTGTGCCAGGTCTCGCGAAATTCCATCGAGCCGGCGCCGGCCGGCAACGGTGCATTGATGATGTTGCCCACCCCGCGCTCGTGTGCGAAGCCGGTTTCCGGATACAGCGGCGACTGGTGGCTGGAGACGAACAGCACGCGCGGGTCGCTGGCGAAGATGTCCTGCGTGCCGTTGCCGTGGTGCACGTCGAAATCGGCGATGACGATGCGCTTCAGGCCGTGCGCGGCGATGGCGTGGGCGGCGGCCGCCGCGATCGAGTTGAACAGGCAGAAGCCCATCGCCTCGCTCGGCGTGGCGTGGTGGCCCGGCGGGCGCACGGCGCAGAACGCGCGCGCCGCCTGCCCGGTCAGCACGGCGTCCACCGCCGCGCAGGCGGCGCCGGCGGCACGCAGGCCGGCCTCATCGGAGCCGGGCGACATCCAGGTATCCGGGTCGAGCTGCACGCGGCCCGCGACCGGTGCGCTGCCCAGCACGCGGTCGACGTGCGCGGCGTCGTGCACGCGCAGCAACTGCTCGCGCGTCGCACGTGGAGCTTCCACCCGGTCGACCGCGGCGAAGCGGTCTGCATCGAGCGCCTGCAGTACGGCCTTCAGGCGCAGCGGCGACTCGGCATGACCGGGGCCCGGGTCGTGCCGCAGGCAGCTCTCGTGCGTGTAAAGACGCAGCACGGGGACGATCAGTCGGCCGCGGGCGCCGGCTTGCGGCGGCGTTCGTGCTGCCACAGCGCCTCGCCGTGTCCGCTGGCCCGGGCCAGCACGCGGCACAGCACGAACAGCAGATCGGACAGGCGGTTGAGGTAGCGCGGCGCCTGCGGCCGCACTTTTTCCTCGCGCCCCAGCGCCACCACCTCGCGCTCGGCGCGGCGGCAGACGGTGCGGGCAAGATGGCAGCTGGCCGCGGCCATGCCGCCGCCGGGCAGAATGAAATCCTTCAGCGCCGGCAGCGGATCGTTGAAGCGGTCCAGCACCTGCTCCAGCCGGGCGATGTCGCTTTCCTCGATCATCACCATGCCGGGGATGCACAGCTCGCCGCCCAGGTCGAACAGTTCGTGCTGCACCTGGGTCAGCGCCTCGCGCACCTCGTCCGGCAGGCCGTCGCAGGCGAGCACCATGCCGATCGTGCTGTTGAGCTCGTCGACGGTGCCGTAGGCGGCCACGCGCGGCGAATCCTTCGGCACGCGCGAACCGTCGCCCAGCCCGGTGGAGCCGTCGTCGCCGGTGCGCGTGTAGATCTTCGAGAGGCGGTTGCCCATCGTGGCCTCAGCGCGCCAGCCTGGTCCGCGAGCCGTCGGCGGTGCGGGCGAGCAGGGTCAGCAGCACGTGCAGCACGGCGCCGATGCCCACGTACAGCGCGGTGGTGCCGAGGAACGGCAGGTACCAGTCGCCCAGGTTGGCGAACCAGCCGTCGAGGCTGCGCGCGGCCGCGGTGGTCGGCGACAGCCAGTAGAAGCTGCCGTTGGACAGCAGGTAGCAGGCCGCCTCGCTCACCAGCAGTGCGATCGCGGCCATGCCGAGCGTGGCCGCACGCAGCCCGGCCTGGTGGCGCGCCAGCCAGCTGCCGCCCAGCCACAGCGCGAAGTACGACGGCAGCAGGAACCAGTAGCCCGGCGACACGCAGTAGTGGCTCCAGAAGCTCAGCCCCTGGCTGGTGATGGCGAAGAAATCGACCAGCACCGCCTCGGCCATCAGCAGCGGAAAAGCCCAGCGGACGGAGCCGCGCAGCCAGAAGCCGGCCAGGAAGAACACGCCCCAGGACGCATCCGGGATAGCGTCGAAGTGATGCAGGCGGGTGGCGGCCATCACCAGGGCGAGAATGCTGAAAATGCCGAGGCGCCGGGACTGCGTTGTGGCCATGGGGTGCTCCATCGAAAGCGGCGGAAAACGGTCCGCTAGTCTAGTCGGCCGCCCGGCGCTTGGCGACCCGGCCGGCTGCCGCGCCCGGCCGCTGCGGCGCCACGGCTGGCGGCGCGTATCATGCTGCGAATGAACGCATCTCACCCTGCCGCCGCGGGCGGCGTGCTCATCGTCGGCGGCGGCCTGGTCGGCGCCAGCCTGGCGATTGCGCTGGACGCGGCCGGCGTGCCCGCCACCCTGGTTGACGCGGCGCCGCCGCAAGCGAATGCCGTGGCCAGCTACGATGAGCGCAACCTCGCGCTGGCCCGTGCCAGCGTGAACGGACTGAAGGCGATCGGGGTGTGGCCGCACGCCGCGCCGCGCGCCACCGCCATCACGCATATCCACGTCAACCGTGCCGGCGAATTCGGCAGCGCCCGACTGGACGCCGCGCGCCACGGCGTCGACGCGCTGGGCTGGACGCTGCCCGCGCGTGAACTGGGCGCGGCGCTGGCGCGCCGTCTGGACGACTGCCGTTTGCTCACCCGCCTGGCGCCCGCCACGCTGTCCGCGCTGGAGCCGATCGACGGCGGCTGGCGCGCCACCGTGCGTACGGCCGATGGCGAACGCACGCTGCAGGCCGCGCTGGTGGTGGGTGCCGACGGCACCGAATCGTTCGTGCGCGAACGGCTGGGCATCGCCGTCGAGCGGCACGACTACGGCCAGAGCCTGTTCGTCTGCACCATCACCCCCGAGCGCGATCCGGCCGGGCGCGCGTTCGAGCGTTTCAGCGACGATGGCCCGATCGCCCTGCTGCCGCTGTCCGAGCATCGCTGCGGTCTGGTGCTGACGGTGCCGACGCACGATGCCGAGGCCGTGGCTGCGCTCGACGACGCGGCCTACGCCGCGCTGGCGCATCAGCGCTTCGGCTGGAAGCTCGGCCGGCTCGCGCGGCCGGGTCGACGCCAGCCGTATCCGATCCGCCGGGTGGCGGCGACGCGCCTGGCGGGGCCGCGCGCGGTGCTGGTGGGCAATGCGGCGCAGACCGTGCACCCGATCGGCGCGCAGGGTTTCAACCTCGGCCTGCGCGACGCGCTCACGCTGGCCGAGCTGGTGGCCGGCGCGGCCGATCCCGGCGCCGCCGAGCTGCTGGACGCCTATGCCGCGCGCAGAGCGCCCGACCGCGAGGGCACCATGACGATGAGCCACGGCCTGGTGCAGCTGGCCTGCCTGCCGCAGCCGCTGCTGGCGCCGTTCCGCTCGCTGGCGTTGCTGGCCTACGACCGCGTGCCGCCACTGCAGCAGATGCTGGCCCGGCGCGGCATGGGCTTCCGCGGCGAGCCGCCGCGCGCCGTGCTGGAGACCCTGCCATGAACCGTCCTGTCGGTACGCGCGACATCGCCGGCCGCCGCCGCGGTCCCGAGCTGGATGTCGCCATCGTCGGTGGCGGCATGGTCGGCGCCGCGGCGGCGCTGGCGCTGGCCCGCGCCGGCTTCGCCACCGCGCTGATCGAGGCGCGCGAGCCGGCGCCGTGGCGCGTGGAAGACGACGTCGACCTGCGCGTAGTGGGCCTCGCGCCCTCGTCGATCGGCCTGCTGGATGAGCTGGGCGTCTGGACGTCCATTCGCCAGGCGCGCGTCGGACCCTACGCGCACATGCACGTGTGGGACGCGGGCAGCGGCGCCGCGATCGATTTCGCCGCCGCCAGCAGCGGCCAGTCCGAGCTGGGCTGCATCGTCGAGAATTCGCTGGTGCAGTCGACGCTGTGGCAGGCGCTCGACGCGGCCGGCGTGCAGCGCCACTGCCCGGCCGAGGTGGCCGGCTTCGAGGCGCGCGAGGACCGGATGCAGATCGAGTTGGCGGACGGCCAGTCGATGGCGGCGCGATTGCTGGTCGCCGCCGACGGCGCCGCTTCGCCGTTGCGCGCGATGGCCGGCATCGGCACGCGCGGGCGCGACTACCATCAGCGCGGCGTGGTCGCCCACGTGCGTACCGAGCGGCCACACGCAAATACGGCCTGGCAGCGCTTCCTGCCGACCGGCCCGCTGGCCTTGCTGCCGCTGGCCGACGGGCGCTGCTCGATCGTGTGGTCGCTGCCCGAGGAGGAAGCCGCGCGCGTGCTGGCGCTGGACGACGCGGCGTTCTGCGACGCGGTGGGCGTGGCCAGCGACTTCCGCCTCGGGCGGGTCACCGCCACCAGCGCACGCGCCGCGTTTGCGCTGCAGCTGAAACTGGCCGAACGCTACGACGCCGAGCGCTTCGTGCTGCTGGGCGATGCGGCGCATGCGGTGCATCCGCTCGCCGGCCAGGGCGTGAACCTGGGGTTGCGCGACGTGATCGAGCTGCGCGATACGCTGGTCGACACCCGCGCTGCGGGGCGCGACATCGCCGCGCCGCACGTGCTGCGCCGCTATGCGCGCCGCCGCCGCAGCGCCGATACGCTGGACGCGCTGGGGTTCGACACGCTGGCGCGCATCTACGCCTGGCAGGCGCCGCCGCTGGTCGCCATGCGCGGGCTCGGCGTGCGCCTGCTGAACCGCCTCGCTCCGCTCAAGCAGCTCGTCGGCGGACACGCCGCCGGCCGCTGAGTCTCTCTCCCAAGCACACCGGAGTTCCCGCCATGCGCCTGCTACGCCCGACCTCGCTGCTGCTCTGTCTCGCTTCATTCGCCGCCCACGCGGCGATGGTGCACAAGACCGTCAGCTGGACGCAGGACGGCACCACCTTCCGCAGCGTGCTGGTCTACGACAATGCCGTGTCGACCAAGCGCCCCGGCCTGGTGATGGTGCCGAACTGGTACGGCGTGAACGCCACGGCGGTGAAGAAGGCCGAGATGATCGCCGGCCAGCGGTACGTGATTCTGCTCACCGACCTGTACGGCGAGGGCGTGCGTCCGGCCAGCAGCGCCCAGGCCCGGGCCGCCACCAAGCCGCTGTACGGCAATCGCCCGCTGCTGCGCCAGCGCATGAACACCGCGCTGGCCCAGCTCAAGGCACAGGCCAAGGACGCACCGATCGATCTCTCGCACCTTGCCGCCATCGGCTTCTGCTTCGGCGGCACCGCCGTGCTGGATCTGGCACGCAGCGGCGCGGATATTTCCGCGGTGGTCTCCTTCCACGGCGGCCTCACCACCGACGATCCAGCACTGGCCAAACAGATCAAGGCGCGCGTGCTGGTGATGAACGGCGCCGACGACAAGGGCACCATGCCCGACGCGCCCGCCTTCATGGACGAGATGCGCGCCAGCCCGGCCGACTGGCAGTTCGTGGTGCTCGGCCACGCCGTGCACTGCTTCACCGAGACCGACCAGCACAGCCCCGGCTGCATGTACGACGCCCGCGCCGCCGCGCGCAGCTACCGGCTGATGCACGACTGGCTCGATCACGCGTTCGCCGGCACCGACTGATCCACGCCCGCGACGCCATGAAGAAGGCGGGCCGAGGCCCGCCTTCTTGTTTTCACACCCGCATCGACGGCGGCCGGTCCGCCGCGTCGCGGCCGAATGCGGGGTTCGGTGTGCGGCCCATGGCGAACGAGAGTGTGCCGCCCTTGGCCAGTTCGGCATGGCGGATCCAGCTCTTGCGCCACGGCCGGCCGTTCCAGCGGACCGACTGGATGTACGGCGTGTCCTCGCCGTTGCCGGTGGTCTCGATCACCAGCGTGCGGCCGCCGCCGAGGGCGAGCTCGGCGCGCTCCAGCAGCGGGCTGCCGAACACGTAGTTCGCGCTCACCGGGTCCACCGCGTACAGGCCCAGCGCGCCGAGCACGTACCAGGCACCCATCTGGCCGCAGTCCTCGTTGCCGGCCAGACCGTCGGGCCGGTCGGCGTACATCGTCTGCAGCAGCATGCGCACGCGGGCCTGGGTCTTGTGATGCGCGCCGGCGGCGTCGGCGAGGTGCGCCACGGCCCAGTCGTCGTAGGCGTATTCCAGCGTCTTGCTCACCGCCTCCCAGTCCTTGTCGCTGGGGATGTAGCCGAGCTTGCGGTAGTACGGCAGGCCGCGGTAGTCGTCGTCCATCGCGCGCCGGCGGAACAGCGGCCAGGCCCTGGCCGCGTCGATGCCGGGGAAGCCCTTGGCGATCGCCTCGGCCACCACCGCAGCGGAGTGGTAGCCGATCATGCAGCCGGTCTCCACGCCCTGCAGCGGCCATACCGGCGGACCGTCCGGGCTTTCCGCCGCCATGCGGATCAGGCCGTTGACCAGGTCGGACACGCGCTCGGGCTGGGTCAGGGTGAGCAGCGGATGCAGCGCGCCGTCGATGTCCACGCCCGATAGGCCCACCTTCACCAGCAGCGGCGCGCTGGCGATGTCGTCGACGTGCAGCGCGGCCTTCAGGTGGGCGCCGCGCGCCTCGCGGGCATCGCCGAGTGCAGCGTCCTCGCGGTACAGCGTGGCGCGCACGAACGGGCGCGACAGTTTCATCGCGAAATGGATCTGCCGGCCGTTCGCCCACTGCTGCACGTGGCGGCTGCCGACCAGGGTGTCGTCGCCGATCACCCGCAGCAGCGCGTCGGAGACCTTCGCCGGCGCGTCGCCGTCGTGGAAGCCGTGCGCGAGATCGATCAGCAGGTGGCCCGCGCCCGCACCGTGGAAGGTGTAGCGGTGCAGGCCGGTGCGGGCGGTGGCGGTGAGTTCGGCGAGGATGTCGTGGTCGGTCAGGCGCACCCGGTAGCAGCCCGGCTGCGCCCGCTCGCTGGCGCGGTCGTAGCGCGAGCGGTAGCCCGGCCCTGGCGTGATCGTCGCGTCGACTGGCGGTTGCTGCACGCCCTTGGGCGGCATGCCGTCGAACCGCGAGCGGTAGTTCACCTCGGGCCGGCCGCGCGCGCCGGGATCGAGCCGCACCGGTCCCGGCGCCGGCATCACCAGCACGTCGAGCATGTCGCTGGCGCCGGTGCCGCTGAGGTGCGTGTGCGAAAAGCCCATGATCGAGCCGTCGCCCCGGTGGTAGCCCGAGCAGGCGTCCCAGCCCTGGTCGTGGGTGTCGGGGCTGAGAGGGTGAGAAAAAATCGCCCGCCTACTGCGACCGCCGCCAATCGCCCGTGCCGGCGCCCAGCGCACCTTGTCATGAACGCTTGGCGGCGCTCTCGCTACGGCGGGCGAATTTTTCTCAGCCTCTGACCCGCCGACGCCAGGAATCTCTGATCGGAATCTCTGATAGATCGGCCGCCGACGTTTTTTGGCATGATCGTGCGCTCGCGCCGCGTTTGACGGCGCCAACGGCCGCCGGGTTCGGTCGGATCAGGCCGCGCGTGTCCGCAGGGGGATGGCTCATGGTGTCGTGGGTGCTGGGACTGATGCTGGCGTTCGCCACGCCCTCGGCGAGCGGCAACGCCGCACCTGCCGCACCTGCCGCGTCACCGGCCCAGGCGGCCCAGCCGCTGGCCACGCCGCAGTTCCGCCGCTACGGCCTGGCCGACGGCCTGCCCGGCGCGATGGTCTATGCGGTGGTGCAGGACCGGCAGGGCGCGATGTGGTTCGGAACCACCGGCGGCATCGGCCGCTACGACGGCGTGGGCTTCACCGTGTTTCGCCACGACGTGGACGATCCGCACTCGCTGCCGAACAACCAGGTCTACACGCTCTACGTCGACCGCCGCGGGCGGCTCTGGGCCGGCGGCGTGTCCGGCGGACTGAGCCGCTACGAGCCGGCCAGCGGCGGCTTCACCCATTGGCAGCACGACGAGGCGGACCCGGCCAGCCTCGCGCAGGACGAGGTGTGGTCGATCGCGCAGACGCCCGACGGTCAGCTGTGGGTGGCCACGCAGGGCGGCCTCGATCGCATGCGTGCCGACGATAGCGGCTTCGAGCACGCGATCGACACCACGCTGCCGCCGCAGCTGTCGCCGCGCGGCTTTGGCCCCACGCGCGCGCTGCTGGCCGAGGACGACGGCCGGCTGTGGATCGGCAGCGAGCGCGGCATCTACCTGCGCCGCCCCGACGGCGCGCTGCGGCGGGTGCCGGTCGATCCGTCGTTCAAGGGCGACCTCAGCAGGATCTGGCGCATCGAGGGCGGTGGCGACGAGGTGCGCGTGTCCACCAGCAGCGGCGTGCTGCGCATCGGTGCCGACGGCGTGGCGCGACCGGTGTCCGCCCGGCTTGACGGGCTGCGCTCGATGAGCAGCCGGCGCGATGCGCGCGGGCGGCTGTGGGTGGGCACGCAGGAAGGCGCCTGGCTGGACGACGGCAGCGAGAACGGGCGCATGTTCACCGGCCACTCGCTGCTGCCCGGCGGCCTGCCGGCGGACGGGATCTGGCAGATCACGCGCGACCGCGAAGGCGGCCTGTGGTTTGCCGTGGCCGACGGCGGCGCTGCCTACCTCGGCCCGGGCTGGGACGGCTTCAGCCGCATGACCCACGTGCCGGACGATCCCACCAGCCTGGCCACCACCGCGGCCGAAGTGGTGGTGCCCAGCCGCGACGGCCGGCTGTGGGTGGGTGAGGTGGGCGGCATCGACAAGCTCGATCCGGCCACCGGCGCGGTCGAGCACGTGGTGGCGCACATGCCCGAGTCGGTGATCTCGATGGCCGAAGACCCGCAGCACCGGCTGTGGGCGGCCGGGCAGGGCGCGCTGTACGTGGTGGACGGCGGTCGCGTGCAGCCGCTGGACACCGCGCCGGCGGGGCTCACCCGGCCCACCCGGCTGGTCTACTCGGACGACGGGCACGTCTACGTGGCGGCGTGGGGCGAGGGCATCTTCGCGATCGACACGCAGACCCGCCAGGTGCAGCCGCTGCCGATGCCGGACGTGGCGGCCGCGCGCAACGTCTCGGTACTCGCCACGCACGACGGCGAGCCCTGGTACGCCAGCGCGGCGGGCCTGATGCGACTGGATCGCGCGAGCCACCGCATGGTGTTCGTCGCGGGCGTGCCGCAGCGTTTCGTCATGGCGATCGCCTTCGACCGCAGCGGCTTCTGGGTGGCGTGGGAGAACGGGCTGGAGCATTACCGCTACGCCGACGGCCGCGCGGCGAGCGATCGCGCGGTGGCGGTGCCGGCTGGCTGGCAGAGCCGCGACATCCTGGGCATGCGCACCGATCGCGAGGACCGGCTGTGGCTGTTCGCCGCGCAGGGGTTGTGGCGCTTCGACCCGGCCTCCGGCGCGTTCACCCGGTTCGGGCCGCAGGACGGCCTGCTGCAGGGCGAGTTCAACAACGACCGCACCGCGATGCTCGCCAACGGCATGATCTACGGCGCCACCAAGGGCGGCGTGGTCGGCTTCAGCCCCGAGCGACTGGCCGCACGCTCGCGCCAGGCGGTGGCGCCGACGGTGTTCCTGAGCGCGATCGGCGTGCGCCGGCGCGGCGTGGCCCATGCACTGCCGGTGGACGGCCGCGCGCTGTCGCTGGGCTGGCGCGACCGCGATCTGCGCGTGGTGGCGCGGGCGGCTTCGTTCGTCAATCCGGATGGCAACCGCTTCCGCTTCCGGCTCGATGGCTTCGACACCGACTGGGTGGACGTGGGCCCGCACGGCGAGCGCGAGTTCGCCGGGCTGGGCGCGGGCGACTACACGCTGCACGTGATGGCCGCGGCGCCCGGTGGCGCGTGGGGCACGCTGGCGGCGCCGCTGGCGATCCACGTCGACGCGCCGCCGTGGACGCGCTGGTGGGCATGGCTGGCCTATGCCGCGGCGGCGGCCGCGCTGGCCGCCACGCTGGCGCTGGCATGGCGCCGCCGCGTGGCGCAGCGCCATCGCATCCAACTGGCCGAGCAGCAGCGCCATCTGGCCGAGCAGGCCAACGCGGCCAAGACGCAGTTCCTGGCCACGCTCAGCCACGAGATCCGCACGCCGATGACCGGCGTGATGGGCATGGCCGAGCTGCTGCTCGCCACGCCGCTGCGGCCGGACCAGAGCGACTACGCGCAGGCCATGCAGCGCTCCGGCGCGATGCTGCTGAAGCTGCTCAACGACGCGCTCGACCTGGCCCGCATCGAGGCCGGCCGCTTCGTGCTGGAGCCGGCGCCGTTCGATCCGCGCCAATTGCTGGACGACGTGACCCGGCTGGTCGCCGGACAGGCGCGCAGCAAGGGCATCGCCTTCTCGCTGGAGCTGGCGCCCGACCTGCCGACGTCGCTGCTCGGCGACGCGCTGCGCATCGAGCAGATTCTGCTCAACCTGGCGACCAACGCGGTGAAGTTCACCGAGCGCGGGCAGGTGACGCTGGGCGCGCGGCGCAGCGCCGACGGCGTGGTGTTCAGCGTCGCCGACACCGGTCCGGGCATTCCCGAGGCCAGCCAGTCGCGGCTGTTCCAGCGCTTCGAGCAGGAGGACGGCCCGCAGCGCCGCGCCGGCAGCGGGCTGGGGCTGGCGATCTGCCGCGAGCTGGTGACCCTGATGGGCGGCTCGATCGAGCTGGAGTCGCGGCTCGCCCACGGCAGCACCTTTCGCGTGCGGCTGCCGCTGCCCGAGGCGGCCGAGGAACCCGCTGCGTCGCCGGCACCGCTGTCCGAGCGCGGCCGGATGCCGTCATGCCGCGTGCTGCTGGTGGAGGACGACGCCATCGTGGCGGCGGTGCTGCGCGGCCTGCTCGACGCGCAGGGGCATCGCGTCACCCACGTCGCGCACGGCCTCGGCGCCCTGGCCGAGCTGAGCAACGCACGCTTCGACGTGATGCTGCTCGACCTGGACCTGCCCGGCGTGGACGGCTTCCAGCTGGCGCGGATGATCCGCCAGCGCGAGGGCGTGGGCGAGCGCCTGCCGATCGTGGCGATCACCGCCCGTTCCGGCGGCGACGAGGAGGCGTGGGCGCGCGCCGCGGGCATGGACGGCTTCGTGCGCAAGCCGGTCTCCGGCGCGCAGCTGGCCGATGCCATCGAAGCGGTGCTGGTGCAGGCGCCGCGCGAGGAGGACACCGCCGACGAGGCGGGTTGAGCGCGGACGAAAGCGTGCAGGCATGAACGGGTGCGACCGACCGGGCCGCCGCCCTGCGCGGCCGGATCCTTCTCGGGCGCCGATATGCCGAGCCGCGGCGCTGCGGCCGCCGGTTCACATGTCGAACTTGTTCACCTCGAAACCGAGCCGCACGTACTCGCGCCAGCGCGTGCGCGACTCCTCGCGCTCGGCCGGGTCGGCGGCCACCACTTCCAGCACGCGCTCGAACCGGCCCGGTGCGCAGCCTTCGCGCAGGTTGATCACCAGCGGCCGGTCGGCGGTGTCGATGCCCGGCGGCACGATCAGCACCGCGGTGTCGGCGTCGTCGTCGTCGCCGGCCAGCTGGTGCGGGATGAAGGCGTCCTCGTCGAACGCCCACAACAGCTCGTCCACCGCCTCGGCCTGTTCGAAGTCGCGCACCAGGATCAGCGTCGGCTGCTGCGCCGCGAACGCGCGCCGCGTCAGCTCGCACACCAGCAGCAAGGGCTGCTCGCGGAAGCGCGGCTTGTCGATCAGGTAGAAATCGGCGCGGGGCATGGAAAAGTCTTCGCTTTAGCCTTTGCTCGTCATTCCAGCGCAGGCTGGAATCCAGCGTCGCATGCCTTTAAAAGGCACGACTGCCACACTCCTTGGCGTAGCTGGAAGGCACTGGATTCCAGCGTTCGCTGGAATGACGGTGTGGGGAATCACGCGCCGGCGCGGTCCAGCAGCCACTGCGCCAGCAGCGGCACCGGGCGGCCGGTGGCCAGGCCCTTGCGGCCCTCGTCCCAGGCGGTGCCGGCGATGTCCAGGTGCGCCCAGCGCTGACCTTCGGTGAAGCGCGACAGGAAGCAGCCGGCGGTGATCGCGCCGGCGCTCTTGCCGCCGATGTTGGCCACGTCGGCGAAGCCCGATTCGAGCTGGGTCTGGTAGTCGTCCCACAGCGGCAGGCGCCAGGCGCGGTCGAGCGTCGTTTCGCCCGCGGCCAGCAGTTCGGCGGCGAGGTCGTCGTGCTTGCTCATCAGGCCGGTGGCGTGCTTGCCCAGCGCGATCACGCAGGCGCCGGTGAGCGTGGCCGCGTCGATGAGGGTGTGCGGCTTGTAGGTCTGGGCGGTCCAGGTCAGCGCGTCGCACAGGATCAGGCGACCCTCGGCGTCGGTGTTGAGCACCTCGATGGTGAGGCCGGACAGGCTGGTGAGCACGTCGCTGGGGCGGTAGCTCTCGCCGTCGGGCATGTTTTCCACCGTCGGCACCACGCACACCAGGTTGGTCTTCACGCCCATCTTCACCGCGGCGACGAACGCGCCCAGCACGCCGGCCGCGCCGCCCATGTCGAACTTCATCTCCTCCATGCCCGCGCCGGGCTTGAGGCTGATGCCGCCGGAGTCGAAGGTGACGCCCTTGCCGACGAACGCGTATGGCGCCTCGCCCTCGGCGCCGCCCTTGTATTCCAGCGCGATCAGGCGCGGCTTGTTGACCGAGCCGCGGCCCACCGCGAGCAGCGAGCCGAAGCCGAGCTGCTGCATTTCGTCGTGGTCGAGCACGCGGCAGCTCACCGCCTCGCCACTGGCATCGGCAAAGGCCTGCGCCTGGCTGGCGAGGTAGGCGGGGGTGCAGATGTTCGGCGGCAGGTTGGCCAGCTCGCGGGCGAAGCGCACGCCTTCGGCGATGGCGATGCCCTGCGCCAGGCCGACCTGCGCGTCGGCGCCGCCGGCGAAGGCCACGCGGGCCAGCTCCGGCTGCGCGCTCTTGTCGCGCGGCTTGAAGGTGGCGGTGTAGCGGTAGCTGGCGTGGTCGGCGGCCAGCACGGCGGTGCGCACGCGCCAGGCGGCGTCGCGGCCGGGCACGTCGATCTCGGTCAGGCAGGACACCGCGCCGTCGATCGGCAGCTTGCCCAGCGCGCGCGCCGCGTCGGCGTTGACGCGCTGGTAGCGGGCGGCATCAAAGCCCTTCTGCTGGCCCAGGCCCATCACCAGCACGCGTCGGGCGCCGATGCCGGTCGGGGCGAACAGCATGTGGACACTACCGCCCTTGCCGGTGATGTCGCCGCTTTCCACCTGGCGCTTGATCGCTCCGTCGGCCGTGCTGTCGATGCGCGCCGCCGCGCTGGAGAGCACGCCGCCTTCGTACACGCCCACCACCACGCAGGGCGTGTCGACGGTTTCGGGAGCGGCGGAGGCGAGACTGAACTGAAGCGTCATGAAAGGGTCCTGCGGTAGGCGCCGGCGCGGCCGGACAGGCTAGACTTGGGGTTTGCCAGCGCCCCCGCGGGCGCGGCGCAAGCCCCTGATTCTATCGCATGCTGAGCATCCTCGACCGTTACTTCCTGCGCGAGCTGGGCCAGACCATGGCGGCCACCGCGATCGTGCTGGTGACGGTGCTCGCCGGCAGCAGCTTCGCCCACGTGCTGCAGCAGGTGGCCAACGGCAGCTATCCGGCCAGCGTGATGTTCCAGGTGCTGGGGCTGAACATGCTCGACGGCCTCTCCAACCTGCTGCCGCTGTCCGGCTACGTCGGCACGCTGTGGGCGATGGGACGCATGTACCGCGAGAGCGAGATGCACGTGCTGGCCTCCTCGGGCATGGGCCCGCGCGGGCTGCTGCGGCCGGTGGCGATGCTTGCCGTCGCGATCGCGCTGGCAGTGGGGCTGGTGTCGCTGTGGCTGGGGCCGTGGGCCTCGCGTTCGTCGGCGGCGCTGATCGACGCGGCGAACCGCTCGGTCATCGCGGCCGGTCTCGATGCCGGCCGCTTCACCGAACTGCCCGGCAAGGACGGCGTGATCTTCGTCGACACGCTCAGCCGCGACGGCAGCCGGCTCGGCAAGACCTTCATCGCCACCGAGCGCAAGGGCAGCGATGGCGTCAGCCGGCTGCGGCTGATCACCGGTGCCAGCGGCCAGCTCTACCAGGAGAGCGACGGCAACGGCCGCTTCCTCGGCCTCAGGGACGGCTGGCAGTACGAACTGCCGCTGGGCGCGGACAACTGGCGGCGCATCCGCTACGAGCGCAACGACGCCTCGCTCAGCAACGTGCAGGGCGGCGATGCCGACAGCGATCCCACCCACGACCTGGGCACTTTCGCGCTGGCGCGCATCGACTCCAGCGAAGCGCGGGCGGAACTCGCCTGGCGCGTCGGTTCGCCGGTGATGGCGCTGGTGCTGATGATGCTGTCGCTGCCGCTGGCGAGGCAGAACCCGCGCGAGGCGCGCTACGGCCGGCTGCTGCTGGCGGTGCTGGCGTTCTTCCTCTATTACAACCTGCTCGCGCTGTGCAACGGCCAGATCAGCAAGGGCCACTGGCACAGCTCCGCGCCGATGTGGGCGGTGAGCGCGATCGCTTTCGCGATCGGCGCCTGGCTGTTCCGCAGCCAGTACCGGCCGCGCCGCGTGTACGCGTCGCCGACGCCGCAGGTGGACGCGTGATCCGCCTGCGCGTGCGCCGCGTGGACTGGCTGATCGGCACCACGGTGCTGGCCTCGCTGCTCACCGTGTGGATCATGATCGCGGGGCTGGATGCGGTGCTGCAGTTCCTGCGCCAGCTCAAGCATGTCGGCAGGAACGGCTTCACCCTCGCCGACGCCGCGCTGTACGTGCTGGTGACCTTCCCGCGCCGCCTGTACGAAAACTTCGGCTACGCCACGGTGATCGGCGGCCTGCTCGGGCTCGGTGGCCTGGCCGGCAGCGGCGAGCTCACCGCGCTGCGCGCCGCGGGCATGTCGCAGCTGCGCATCGCCGCGTCGGCGGCCGGCGTGGTGGCGCTGTTGATCGTCGGCGTGGTGATCCTCGGCGAGACGGCCGCACCGTGGGGCGATCAGAAGGCCCAGGCGATGCAACTGCGCCAGCGGGGCGGCGCGATCGGCCTGGCCGGCGCCACCGGCCTGTGGGCGCGCGACGGCCGGCGCATCATCAACGCCAAGGCCAGCCTGCTGAAGCAGGTGAACGGGCACAACCAGGTGGAGCTGGCGGACGTGCGCGTGTTCACCTTCACCGACGACGGCCAGCTCACCCGCTTCGACTGGGCGCAGAGCGCGCAGCACGACGGCCGCCGCTGGACGCTGTCGCAGGTGCGCAGCACCACGCTGGACGACCATGGTACGCACACCAACAAGGCGGCCAGCCTGCCGTGGGACGCCCAGCTCAATCCGCGCGTGCTGGAGCAGTCGCTGGTGCAGCCGCAGTACCTGCCGATGCGCGACCTGCGCCGCAACATGAACTACCTGGAGGCGAACGGGCAGAGCCCGGGCATCTATGCGGTGGCGTTCTGGACCCGCGCGCTGTATCCGCTCAACGTGCTGGTGCTGGTGCTGTGCGCGATGCCGTTCGCCTTCGGCAGCCTGCGCTCGGGCGGGCTGGGCAAGCGCATCTTCATCGGCATCCTGATCGCCATTGCCTGGTACTTCCTGCAGCAGGCGCTGATCAACTTCGGCACCGTCTACGGCGTGCCGCCGCTGTTCGCCAACCTGCTGCCGGCCACCGTGCTGGCGATCGCCGCCTGGTTCTATTTCCGCCGCCATCGCTGAGCGAGGCAATCAGTGAGCGAGGGTGTCGTCACGACCGAGCGCGATGCGGCGCTGCCTCCATGTCTCGGGCGTCTGCGGCTTCACGAACAGCGCGGCCAGTTCCGGGTGTTCGGCCTTGGCGCGCGATTCGATGCGGCCGATGCACGCCTCGATCTGCGACGTGTCGAGCGCGTCCTCGAACTCGGCACTGAGCGCGGCGACCACGCGCTCGGGGCCCATCTGTACCGTCATCACGCCGTTGGCCGAGCGCACGCCCGCGTCGGCAGCGGCGATGCGCATCAGCGACTGACCCACGCCCGGCCGGGCCGGCTCGCCGATCAGCAGACCCTTGGTTTCGCGCGCCAGCAGCAGTGCCGAGCAAGCCAGCAGCGCGGCGATGCCCAGCGAGGCGATGCCGTCGAACACCGGCATCCGCAGCCAGTGCGCCAGCGCCAGTCCGGCGATCGCGATCAGCAGGCCGGCCAGCGCCGCGGTGTCTTCCAGCAGCACGGTGAATACGCTCGGGTCCTTGCTCTGCCGGAATGCCTCGAAGTAGCCGCGCCGGCCCTTGCGCTGGCGGAACTCGCGCAGCGCTACCCACCACGAGCCACCCTCGAACAGCATCGACACGCCCAGCACGAGCAGGCTGGGCAGCGGGTGTTCCACCTGCACCGGATGGCGGATGTGCGCGATGCCCTCGTACAGCGACACGCCGGCGCCCATCGCCAGCACCAGCAGCGCCACGATGAAGCTCCAGAAGTACAGCTCGCGGCCGTAGCCGAACGGATGGCTGTCATCGGCCGGCTGGCGGGCGCGGTGCAGGCCGTACAGGAGCAGCAGCTCGTTCACCGTGTCGACCAGCGAATGCACGCCCTCGCTGAGCATCGCCGAGCTGCCGGAGACGCCTGCCGCGATGAACTTCGCCACCGCGATGGCTAGATTGCCGAACAGCGCGGCGATCACCACCTTGTTCGACGACGCGGCGCTGTGGGCCGGGCGATTGGCCATGGGCGATCCTTGTGACTAATAGGTCACCATGCTGGCCGCGGCGTCGACGGCCCGTGGACGCCGCGCACCCCGCATGCGTCGATCCGGCGCAAGGCGGGCGGCTTGCGGCGCGTCGCCGGCCGTGGTCATGATGGCCGGGTGCGGCGTTCCGCCGCGCGCCCGACGCCGAGGACATGCCATGCAGACGCCGCTTATCGGTCGCTCGTTCTCCCTCATCGAAAAGATCGGCCTGCTGGCCATCCTGCTGGCGACGCTGTTCGCCGGATTCAGCGAGGTGCGGCAGATGATCGTGGCCGGCCATGCCGGGGTCAGCGACCTGCTGCTGCTGTTCATGTACCTGGAGCTGGTCTCCATGGTCGAGGTGTACTGGACCGCCGGCAAGCTGCCGGTGCGCATGCCGCTGTACATCGCGATGGTGGCGCTGGCGCGGCACATGCTGGTGGACCAGCAGCTGCCGGCGCTGGACCTGCTCGGCACGTCGGTGGCGATCCTGCTGCTGGCGGTGGCCGTGGTGGTGGTGCGCTACGGCCACCTGAAGCTGCCGTACCGCGACGCGATCGATTCGCGCCACCTCAGCTGAGCGTGCCGGCTGGCTTGTCCGGCCGCAGCGTGGCGGTCATGCTGCGCGTTCCTTTTTTGCATGAGGAGTGCGGCAGTGGCCTGGGTGGATCTGCGCAGTGACACGGTGACCCGACCGACCGCGGCGATGCGCGCGGCGATGGTCGAGGCGGCGGTGGGCGACGACGTCTACGGCGAGGACCCCACGGTCAACGCGCTGCAGCAGCGGCTCGCCGACGATCTGGGCTTCGAGGCGGGCCTGTTCGTGCCCACCGGCACCCAGTCCAATCTGGTCGGCCTGATGGCGCACTGCGAGCGCGGCGACGAGTACATCGTGGGCGCCGACGCGCACACCTATCGCTGGGAAGGCGGCGGCGCCGCGGTACTGGGCTCGATCCAGCCGCAGCCGATTCCGCAGGACGCCGACGGCACGCTGCCGCTGGACAAGGTGGCCGCCGCGATCAAGCCGATCGATCCGCACTTCCCGCGCACGAGGATCCTCGCGCTGGAGAACACCTGGTGGGGCCGCGCGCTGCCGCTGGACTACCTTGCTGCCGCCCGTGCGTTCACCCACGAGCGGAAGCTGGCGCTGCATCTGGACGGCGCGCGGCTGTTCAACGCGGCGGTCGCTTGCGGCGTGCCGGCGCGCGAGATCGCCCAGCATTTCGACAGCGTGTCGGTGTGCCTGTCCAAGGGGCTCGGTGCGCCGGTGGGTTCGGTGCTGGTGGGCTCGGCCGCACTGATCGACAGGGCGCGGCGCTGGCGCAAGGTCGCCGGCGGCGGCTGGCGCCAGGCCGGCCTGCTCGCTGCGGCCTGCACGTATGCGCTGGATCATCACGTCGATCGCCTCGCCGACGATCACGCCCGCGCCGCGCGGCTGGCCGACGGGCTGGCGGCAATCCCCAACGTGACGCTGCTCGGCCAGCACACCAACATGGTCTACGTCGACGTGCCGGTGGAGCGGCTGCGCGATCTGGACGTCCATCTGCGTGCGCGCGAGATCCGCATCGGCATCGGCTACACGCCCACGCTGCGGCTGGTGACGCACCTGGATGTGGACGATGGGGGTGTGGCGCGCACGGTGGCGGCGTTCGAGGCGTTCTTCGCGGCAGCACACTGAGCAGGAAACAGGCCCACCAGCGCCGGCCACATGCGGCGCCCACGAGCGTTATCGCAGGAGTCCACCCTGTGGACGACACATGCGGCAACGAAGCGTAGAGCATTCGCGCACAGGGCCTGCCCTCGACTCGATCGAGGGGTGCGCTCCCCGCCCGCCGGTGGCCGGGTATCAACCCTTGCGCGAATCGAACGTGCGGATGAAGTCGCGCACCTGCGGGTAGACCGTCTCGCGCCAGCGGCGGCCGCTGAAGATGCCGTAGTGGCCGGCGCCCTCGATCACCCGGTGCGCGCGGGCCTTGGCCGGGATACCGGTGCACAGGTCGTGCGCGGCCTCGGTCTGGCCGAGGCCGGAGATGTCGTCCAGTTCGCCTTCCACGGTAAGCAGGGCGGTGCGCCTGATCGCCGACGGATCGACCCGCTCACCCGCCACATCCCACACCCCGCGCGGCAGCAGGAACTGCTGGAACACCTTGGCGATGGTGTCGAGGTAGAACTCGGCCGGCATGTCGAGCACGGCGTTGTATTCGTCGTAGAACTTGCGGTGCGACTCGGCGTCGTCGAGGTCGCCGCGCACCAGGTCCTGGTAGAAATCCCAGTGCGAGTTGAGGTGGCGGCTGGGGTTCATGGCGATGAAGCCGGCGTGCTGCAGGAAGCCCGGATACACCTCGCGGCCGGCGCCCGGGTAGTTGCTCGGCACGGTGTGGATCACGTTGCCCTTGAACCACGACAGCGGCTGGCGGGTGGCCAGGTTGTTGACGCTGGTGGGGCTGCGGCGCGGGTCGATCGGGCCGCCCATCATGGTCATGCTGCGCGGCGTGGTCTCGCCGCGCGCGGCCATCAGCGAGATCGCGGCGAGCACCGGCACGGTCGGCTGGCACACCGAGATCACGTGCAGCGAATCGGCACCGATGTGGCGGATGAACGCCTGCACGTAGCCGACGTAGTCGTCCAGCCCGAACGTGCCCTGGTCGACCGGCACCATGCGCGCGTCGACCCAGTCGGTGATATACACCTTGTGGTCGCGCAGCAAGGTGCGCACGGTGTCGCGCAGCAGCGTGGCGTGATGCCCCGACAGCGGCGCCACCACCAGCACCACCGGGTCGGCCTTCATGGTCTCGATGGTGTCCGGATCGTCGCTGAAGCGCTTGAAGCGCTTGAGCTGGCAGAACGGCCTGGCCAGCGCCACGCGTTCGACGATGGCGATCTCGTGCTCGTGCGCCACCGCCTGGTGGATGCCGAACTCCGGCTTCTCGTAGTCCTTGCCGAGGCGGTGCATCAGCTCGAAGCCGGCGGCCCAGCGTTCGATGCCCGGCCACTGCGCCAATGGGCTGGCGGGGTCGTTGAGCATCTTGGCGTTGGCATCGGCGAAGTGGCTCAACGGGCCGAGAAAGGCGCGCTGCCACTCGTGGATCTGATAAAGCATGGAGGAGGCCGGGAACGGTAAAGGCCTGATTCTAGAACCAATCGCCCGCGCTTGTGTTGCGGTGCCGCAAGGGCGCTCGCGGCGACGGCCCGGTGGCCTGCGCACAGACAGCCGCGGTGGCAACTGCGCAGGGTTGATCAGAGCACCCTCAAGTGAACGGGTCAGCCGATCTGGCGCACTTCGGTGCCGGCGGCGAGGTCCTGCAGCGCACGCCGGCGCGGATCGAACAGGGCCACGGCGAACCATGCCGCCCAGGCGATCAGCGCCGCCCACAGCGCGCCGCGCAGGCCCAGCAGCGGCGCCAGTGCGAGCAGCGCCAGCGGTGCGCCGGCGACGACGACGCGGATCAGCGCCTGCCGCAGCGTGGGCCGCGTGCCGTCGCGCGCTGTCACCCGCAGGTGCCACGGGCGCATGCCCAGCGTCTGGCCGCCGCGCAGCCACGACACCACGAAATACGCCGACACGACCGCCGACTGCAGCGGTCGGTACCACCAGGCGATCGTCGTCTGCGCGCCGGTGGTGATCAGCCGCCCGCCGGTGGCCAGTTGGCACAGCAGGCCCACCACCATCACGATCGCCACCACCGCGAGCAGGTCGTAGACCAGGGCGAGCAGGCGGCGCCACGGCGGGCAGGGCAGGGAGGTGGAGGCGTCGGTCATGGCTTTGCTTGCGTCGCGCGCGCGCCGTGCCCAGCATGGCGCGCATGAAAGAGGAAAACCCCGCCAGTATCGCCCAAGCCGACGCGCTTTCCGAAGCGGACGGGCGCAGCATCGCCGCCTTCATCGAGCGGGTGTGGTCGGAGGATGGGTTGTCCGACCGCACGCTGGAGGCGTATCGCCGCGATCTGGAAGGGCTCGCGCGCTGGTTGTCGACGCGCGGGCGCATGCTGGAAAACGCGCGCCGCGAGGATCTGTCGGCCTATCACGGCACCGCCCCGGTGGCGGTGCGCTCGCTGGCGCGGCGGCAGTCCTCGTTCCGTCGCTACTACGGATTCCTCGCCCGCAACTCGGCGGATTTCGACGACCCCACCCGCCTGATCGAGCGGCCGAAGATGCCGCGCAGCCTGCCCAAGGCGCTGGCCGAGCGCGAGATCGAGGCCTTGCTCGACGCGCCGGACGTGACCACCACGCTGGGCCTGCGCGACCGCGCCATGCTCGAGCTGATGTACGCCTCGGGCCTGCGCGTGTCCGAGCTGGTCGAGCTGCCGCTGGCCGGATTGAACCTGCGCCAGGGCGTGCTGCGCGTCACCGGCAAGGGCGGCAAGGATCGGCTGGTGCCGGTGGGCGAGCTGGCGCTGGAACGCATCGAGGCGTACCTGAAAACGGCGCGCCCGCTGCTGGCGCGCGGTCGCCAGCCGGCGGCGCTGTTTCTCAGCCAGCGCGGCGAGGGCATGACGCGGCAGATGTTCTGGACGCTGGTGAAGCGCTACGCGATCAAGGTGGGCATCGCGCCGAAGCGCATCTCGCCGCACGTGCTCAGGCACTCCTTCGCCACCCACCTGCTCAACCACGGCGCCGACCTGCGTGCGCTGCAGATGCTGCTCGGCCACAGCGCGCTGAGCACCACGCAGATTTACACGCTGGTGGCGAAGGAAGGCCTCAAGCGGCTGCACGCGCAGCACCATCCGCGCGGCTGAGGCGGCGTTGCGGCGCGATGTCGCGTCGGCGTCATGCGCGTGCCGTCGCTGATCGGGTTCAGGCGCCTGTGCGAGAATCCGCCGTTCTGCGGTGCCGTGCGTGCCGCGCATGCACGAGGTCGATGACGATGTGGAAGAAGCTGGCGCTGGCGTTCTGCCTGGGTGCAGGCGCAACGGCCGCACAGGCCGCCGATACCGCCGTGACGCCCGCGGTCGAGAAGACCGTGCGCGCGGCGATCGCCTCGTTCGGCCCCGGCGTGCACATCGAGTCGATCGCCGCCGCACCGATTCCCGGCTTCTACCGGGTGATCGCCTCCGGTCAGATGGTCTACGTGAGTGCGGACGGCAAGTACATGCTGAACGGCGATCTGGTGGACATCGCCAGCCGGCACAGCCTCAACGACGACGCCTGGGCCAGTTTCCGCAAGGCCCAGCTGGCCACCGTGCCGGCCGCGCAGCGCATCGTCTACGCGCCGGCACATCGCAAGACCACGCTGACCGTGTTCACCGACGTCAACTGCGGCTTCTGCCGCAAGCTGCACGAGCACATCGACGACTTCTTGAAGGCCGGCATCGCCGTCGAATACCTGGCCTGGCCGCGCGAGGGCGTGACCACCACGGCGGGCCGGCCCACCCCGACCTATACCGAGATGGTGTCGGTGTGGTGCGCCGCCGATCGCAAGAGCGCCTTCACCGCCGCCAAGCAGGGCCATGCGCCCAAGCCGCTCAGCTGCGACAACCCGGTCAAGGCGCAGTATGAGCTGGGTGAGCGCCTGGGGGTGAACGGCACGCCGGCGATCTTCACCCCCGACGGCCGCCAGCTGGGCGGCTACGTCACCCCCGCCGATGTGCTGGATGACCTGCGCAAGCACCCGCTCGGCGGCAACTGACCGCCCGGTACGGCAGCGGGAGCGCCCGATGCCGTGGTGCAGCATCGGGTAGAATGGCCGTTTTCCCGTACAGCGCCATTCCCTCTCGCATGATCGCTTTCGACGGGCAAACCGCCCTTTCGCCGTTCCGTCTCGACCGCCTCAACGCCCGCCTCGATGCCCTGCATCGCGGCGCGCGCATCCAGGCGGCGTGGTTCGTTTATTTCCTCGATGCCGACCGGGTCCCCGAAGGCGTCGAACGCCAGCGGCTGCTGGACGTGCTGGAAGCCAAGGACGCGGCGCCGGAACCGGCCAGCCTGTGGGTGGTGCCGCGGCTGGGCACGATCTCGCCGTGGTCGAGCAAGGCCACCGACATCCTGCACGGCGCCGGCTTCGACGTGCGCAGGGTCGAGCGCGGTCTGGCCTGGCTGGCCGTGGGCCTGCCCGAAGCGGGCGCGCCCGACCACGACGCGGTGATGGGCGTGCTGTGCGACGCGATGACCCAGTCGGTGCTCACCGATCTGGATCAGGCGCAGGGGCTGTTCCTCGCCGGCATACCGGGCGACCTGGTGCAAGTGACGCTGGATGGCGATGCGCGCGCCGCGCTGGCGGATGCCAACACCCGGCTGGGCCTGGCGCTGGCCGAGGACGAGATCGACTACCTGGCCGACCGCTACGCCGAGCTCGGCCGCGACCCGACCGACGCCGAGCTGTTCATGTTCGCCCAGGCCAACTCCGAGCACTGCCGGCACAAGGTGTTCAACGCCAGCTGGACGGTGGACGGGCAGGCGCAGGACGCCACGCTGTTCGGCATGATCAAGCACACCCACGAGCGCTCGCCCGCGCACACGCTGTCGGCCTACAAGGACAACGCGGCGGTGATCGAGGGTTCGGCCGGCAGGCGCTTCTTCGCCGATGCCGACGGCGTGTGGCAGGCGCACGACGAGCGCATCGACTACGCGATCAAGGTGGAGACGCACAACCACCCCACCGCGATCGCGCCGTGGCCCGGCGCGGCCACCGGCGCCGGCGGCGAGATCCGCGACGAGGGCGCCACCGGCCGCGGCGCCAAACCCAAGGCCGGCCTCACCGGTTTCTCGGTGTCGGACCTGCGCATTCCCGACCATCCGCAGCCGTGGGAAGTGGAGCGTCCGCTGCCGCCGCGCATGGCCAGCGCGTTCGAGATCATGCGCGACGGCCCGCTCGGTGCCGCCGCGTTCAACAACGAATTCGGCCGGCCGTGCCTGGGCGGCTATTTCCGCAGCTACGAGCACGAGACCGGCGAAGCCGGCGTGCGCCGCGGCTATGACAAGCCGATCATGCTGGCCGGCGGCCTGGCCAACATCCGGCCCGACCACGTGCAGAAGCGCGAGCTCAAGCCCGGCCACAAGGTGATTGTGCTCGGCGGCCCGGCGATGCTGATCGGGCTGGGTGGCGGCGCGGCCTCGTCGGTCGCTTCCGGTGCGTCGAGCGCGGAGCTGGATTTCGCCTCGGTGCAGCGCGACAACGCCGAGATGGAGCGGCGCTGCCAGCAGGTGATCGACAGCTGCTGGGCGCGCGGCGACAAGAACCCCATCGTCAGCATCCACGACGTGGGCGCCGGTGGCCTGTCCAACGCGATTCCCGAGCTGCTCAACGACGCGGGCGTGGGCGGCGAGATCGACCTCTCGGCGATCCCCTGCGACGATCCCTCGCTGTCGCCGATGCAGGTGTGGAGCAACGAGTCGCAGGAGCGCTACGTGTTCGGCATCGCCGCCGAGGACCTGCCGGAGTTTGAGGCCTACTGCGCGCGCGAGCGCTGCCCCTACGCGGTGGTCGGCACGGCCACCGAAGAGCGCCGCCTCCGGGTCACCCGCGCGCTGCCGGCCTCCGAATCCCGAATTCCGAATCCCGAATCCCGCGAAGTCGTCATCGACCTGCCGATGGACGTGCTGTTCGGCAAGCCCCCGCGCATGCACCGCGACGCCACGCGGATCAAGCCGCGCATCGACCTGGTGCCGGATCTGTCCGGCATCGGCATGGACGAAGCCGTGCTGCGCGTGCTGCGCCTGCCCACGGTGGGTTCGAAGAACTTCCTCATCACCATCGGCGACCGCACCGTGGGCGGCCTCAACCATCGCGATCCTATGGTCGGCCCGTGGCAGGTGCCGGTGGCCGACTGCGCCGTCACCATCGCCGACTTCGACGGCTACACCGGCGAGGCGATGGCGATGGCCGAGCGCGCTCCGGTGGCGCTGCTCAACAGCGCCGACGCCGCGCGGCTGGCGGTGGGCGAGGCGATCACCAACCTGGCCGCCGCGCCGATCGACCACCTGGGCGAGATCCGCCTGTCCGCCAACTGGATGGCCGCGGTGAACCACCCGGGCGAGGACGCCGCGCTGTTCGACGCGGTGAAGGCGGTGGGCATGGAGCTGTGCCCGGCGCTGGATATCTCCATTCCGGTCGGCAAGGACTCGCTGTCGATGCAGACGGTGTGGACCGATGGCGACCAGCGCCAGTCCACCGTGGCGCCGGTGTCGCTGGTGATCACCGGCTTCGCCCGCGTCAGCGACGTGCGCTGCACGCTCACTCCGCAGCTCAAGCTCGATCGCGGTCCGTCCGAGCTGTGGCTGGTCGACCTCGGCGGCGGCCGCGACCGCCTCGGCGGTTCGGCGCTGACCCAGGTGTTCAACCGCGCCGGCGGCGTGCCACCCGATCTGGAGGACGTCAAGCGCCTCAAGGGCCTGTTCGAGCTGGTGCAGGAAGCCAACCGCGCCGGCCTGCTGCTGGCCTACCACGACCGCTCCGACGGTGGCGTCATCACCACGCTGCTGGAGATGGCCTTCGCCGGCCACTGCGGCCTGGAGATCCATCTGGACGGCTGGGCCGAGGCCACGCTGCGCGCGCTGTTCAACGAGGAACTGGGCGCCGTGCTGCAGGTGGCCGAGGCCAACCGCGAGGCGTTCGAGGCGCTGCTGGTCAGGCACGGCCTGGCCGGCCTGAGCCACCGCATCGGCCGGCCGAAGGAAAAGCTCGGCATCAAGCTGTTTCTCGGCAACGAGGCGATGTTCAAGTGGCAGTGGGTCACGCTGTTCAAGGCGTGGAACGAGACCAGTCACGCCATGCAACGGCTGCGCGACAACCCGCTCAGTGCCGACGCCGAGCTGGAGTGGCGGCTGGACGACGCCGACCCAGGCATCACGCCCAAGCTCACCTTCGACATCACCAAGGATGTCGCCGGACCGCTGCTCGCCAGTGCTGCGCCGGATGCGCGCCCGCGCGTGGCGATCCTGCGCGAGCAGGGCGTCAACGGCCAGGTGGAGATGGCCGCGGCGTTCACCCGCGCCGGCTTCGAGGCGGTAGACGTGCACATGTCCGACCTCGCCAGCGGCCGCATCAGGCTGGCCGACTTCCGCGGCCTCGCCGCCTGCGGCGGCTTCTCCTACGGCGACGTGCTGGGCGCTGGCCGCGGCTGGGCCACTTCGATCCTCTACAACGAGCAGCTGCGCGCGCAGTTCGAAGCGTTCTTCGCCGACTGGACGAAGTTCGCGCTGGGCGTGTGCAACGGCTGCCAGATGCTCAGCCAGCTCAAGAACATCATCCCCGGCGCGCAGCACTGGCCGAAGTTCCTGCGCAACGCGTCCGAGCAGTACGAGGCGCGCGTGGCGACGCTGGAGATACTCGATTCGCCCAGCCTGTTCTTCAAGGGCATGACCGGCTCGCGCATCCCGGTGGCGGTGGCGCACGGCGAAGGCCGCGTGCACTTTCCCGGCGCGTGCAGCCCGTCCAGGGCGCAGGCGGCGGTGCGCTTCGTCGACAACCGCGGCAAGCCGACCGAGAACTACCCGCTCAACCCGAACGGTTCGCCCGGCGGCCTGGCCGGCTTCACCGCCGCGGACGGCCGCGTGACGATCCTGATGCCACATCCCGAGCGGGTGTTCCGCAGCGTGCAGATGAGCTGGCATCCGGAAGCCTGGGGCGAGGATTCACCGTGGATGCGGATGTTCCGCAACGCGCGGGCATGGTGCGGCTGAGCCCGGCGTCTGGCGGGCTGACCGCCGCCCGGCGCGGCGGCTGAGGCGCGCGCGGCATGCGCTGGCGCCGGCAGATCGGTTTCGCACTGTGGCTGGTGGCGCTGGCGCTGTTGCCGTGGTGGTTGGGCCTGCCGCTGCTGCTTGGCATCGCCGCCGTATTGCTGGTGGGGGCCGAGCGGCTGAGTCAGTTCGCTTCGACGCTGCGGTTGGCGCTGCGCTGGGGCCTGCCCGGCGTGGTGCTGGCACTCAAGCGCTGGCTGGGCGGCGACGCGCTGGCGTGGACGATCGCCGCCGTCGCCGCGCTCGCCGGTTTCACCCTGCTGGCCGGACTGGAATCGTGGCTGGACCGGGCGCGCCGTCGCGAGGCCGAGCAGGCGGATGCCGAGTCGCCGCGCCGCGCCGAATGGCCGGAACTGGCGCTGGCGCCGCTGCGCGTCGGCGGCATCGTGGAGCTGGCGCCGGTGCGGTGGCACGCGCTGGACGAGGCGGCGAACGATGCGCTGGACGACGGCCGCGGTGGCCGCGTGCGCTACCGGCGCGAAGCGGGCTTCGCCGGCTATGTGTTCGATGACGGCTCGCGCGTCGAGGCCCCGCCGGGGCGGCTGTGCGTGAGCCCGCGCGGGCGCTGGCTGGCGCTGGAGGCGCAGCCCGGCGTGCTGCTGTGGGATCGCGAGCTCAAGCAACGGCACCGCCTGCGCCGGCACCGGCTGTGCGGCTGGCACGACGAATCCCCGTGGCTGCAGGGCGGCGACGCCGGCATGCCGCTGCCGCTGCGCGATGCGCTGGACCGCGAGCGCGCACGCCATCGATCGGCCCCGATATGAGCGACCGTTCGGGCCGAGCGAAGTGAAGCGAAGTCGAAGGGCAAGGTCGTCACGATCATTCCGTCACGATCATTCAACGGCCGAATCAACAGGCCGTTTTCGATGGGCGCTCCCGCGCGCATACTTGCGCGGTGATCAACTCCCCCGATTCCTTTCCCGCGACCCCGGCGGGCGTGCCGGACGTCAGTGTCATCGTGGTCTCGGCCGACAGCGGCCCGGGCCTGCATGACTGCATCCGCCGTGCGTTGGCCTGTCCGGCCGTGCGCGAGGTGCTGCTGATCGACAATGGCTCGCGCGACGGCGTGCCCGAAGCGGTCGCCCGCGCGCACGAGCATGAGCCGCGCCTCAGCGTGATCTTCAACCACGCCAACCTCGGCTTCGGCCCGGCGGTGAACCGCGCGGCCAGGCGTTGCGGCGGCTCGCGCCTGCTGGTGCTCAACCCGGACTGCCTGCTCAAACCCGATACCGTGGCGCGCCTGGTCGCCGCGTTCGATGCACAGCCGCGCGCCGGCCTGGTCGGCGCCGTGGTGTGCGACCCGCACGGCGTGCCGGATCCCGCCTCGCGCCGCCGCGATCCGCTGCTGGCGCGCACGCTCACCACCTTGTTCAGGCGCCCCGGCGAGGGCATCCACGTCGAGGGGCCGATGCCGGACCACGCGGTGGAGGCCGAGGCGGTGTCCGGCGCGCTGATGCTGGTGTCGCGCCGCGTGTTCGATTACCTCGACGGCTTCGACGAGCGCTACTTCCTGCACTGCGAAGACCTCGACCTGTGCCGCCGCGTGCGCGATGCGGGCTATCGCGTGATGCTGGCCGGCGACGTGCGCGTGCTGCACGGCAAGGGCGGCTCCAGCCGGCACCGGCCGGTGTTCGTCAGCTGGCACAAGCACCGCGGCATGTGGCGCTGGTTCCGCACGTTCGATCCCGACGCGCGCAAGCCGCATCTCGCGGCGATCGTCTGGCTGGGCCTCTGGGCGCATTTCGCGCTCAAGCTGCCGGGGCTGCTGTGGCGGCGCTTCACCACGCGTCCGGCGACGCAGGGCGCCACCACATGAGCACAACTCAGAGGCGCAGCGCGGCGCTGGCCACGGTCGCGCTGGTCGTGGTGACGGCGGTGTGGGGTTCCACCTTCTTCCTGATCAGGGACGTGGTGCAGCGCGTGGCGGTGGCGGATTTCCTCGCCGTGCGCTTCGTGATTGCCGCGCTGGCGATGGCGCTGATGTTCGCCCGTCCGCTGCTGCGCCTGCCGCGCCGGCAGTGGCTGCAGGCGCTGGCGCTGGGCGTGGTGTACGGCCTGGCGCAGTTGCTGCAGACCACCGGGCAGATCTACGCCTCGGCCAGCGTCAGCGGCTTCGTCACCGGCATGTATGTGGTGTTCACCCCGCTGCTCGGCACGCTGCTGCTGCGTCAGCGCATGCCGTCGGTCACCTGGATCGCGGTGCTGCTGGCCACCGGCGGCCTGGCGCTGCTGTCGCTGCAGGGTTTCAGCGTGAATCGCGGCGTGGTGCTGGTGCTGATCTCCGCGCTGCTCTATGGCCTGCACATCGTGGGGCTGGGTCAGTGGTCGCGCCCGGGCGATGCGTTCGCGCTGTCCACCGTGCAGATGCTGGCAATCGCCGCGGTGTGCCTGCTGGCCACGCTGCCGCACGGGCCGAAGCTGCCGCCGGACCGCGGCGTGTGGTTCGCGCTGATCTACATGGCGCTGGCCGCCGGCGCCGGCGCCATGCTGGTGCAGACCTGGGCGCAGGCGCACATGCCGGCCACGCGCGCGGCGATCGTGATGACGCTGGAGCCGGTGTTCGCCGCCGGCTTCGCCGTCGCCTTCGGCGGCGAGTCGCTGACCTGGCGCATGCTCGCCGGCGGCGCGCTGGTGCTGGCGGCGATGTACCTGGTGGAGCTGGCGCCGCGTCGCAACGCACGCGCGGCGGCCGGGATGCCGGCCGAGGCGATCCATCACGAGGTGTAGGAGCGCACCCTGTGCGCGACCGGCGAACGCTTGGTGGTCCCATTTCGTCGCCCACAGGGTGGGCTCCTACAAAAAAGCGGTTCCGGTAGGAGCGCACCCTGTGCGCGACCGGCGAACGCTTGGTGGTCCCCCTTTGTCGCCCACAGGGCGGGCTCCTGCAAAAGGCGGCTCCTACACCGCCGCCTGCAGCACGCCCAGCACCGCCTGTTCCGCCACGCCGCCGACGATCTCCGCGCGGCCGATGCCGCGCCACAGGATCAGCCGCAGCGTGCCGGCGGTGTTTTTCTTGTCCAGCCGCATCAGCGCCAGCAGCTGCGGCGGGTCCATGCCGGGCGGCACGTCGGTGGGCAGGCCCAGGGTGTCGAGCAGGCGCTGCAGGCGCAGGGTGTCGTCCAGCGTGCTCATGCCGAGCTGCTGCGAGAGCTGCGCGGCCAGCACCATGCCCACCGCCACCGCCTCGCCGTGCAGCAGGGTGGCGTAGCGGCCGGCGGTTTCCAGCGCGTGGCCGAAGGTGTGGCCGAGGTTGAGCAGGGCGCGCTCGCCCTGTTCGGTTTCGTCGCGGGCGACCACGCCGGCCTTGTACGCGACCTTGCGTGCGATCGCCTCGCTGACCGTGGCCGGATCGCGCGCGGCCAGCGCGTCGGCATGCGTTTCCAGCCAGGCAAAGAAATCGCGGTCGCCGATCGCCGCGCCCTTCACCACCTCGGCCAGCCCCGCGCGGAATTCGCGCTCGGGCAGGGTGGCCAGGGTGCCGATGTCGGCGAACACGCCGCGCGGCTGGTGGAACGCACCGACCAGGTTCTTGCCGGCCGGCAGGTTCACGCCGGTCTTGCCGCCGACCGAGGAGTCGACCATCGCCAGCAGCGTGGTGGGCAGCTGGATGAAGTCGATGCCGCGCATCCAGCATGCCGCGGTGAAGCCGGCGAGGTCGCCGACCACGCCGCCGCCCAGCGCGATGATGCAGGCGTCGCGGGTGGCGCCGAGCCTGGCCAGCGCGGCCAGCGCGCGCTCGACATTGCCGAAGGTCTTGTGCGCCTCGCCGTCGTCGAGCAGGAAGCTGTCCCATTGCAGGCCGTCGAGGCCCCGCGTCACGCGTTCGAGATACAGCGGCGCCACCGTGGTGTTGCTGATCACCAGCACGTGGCGTCCGCGGATCGCCGTGCGCCAGCGCGCGTGGTCGTCCAGCAGGCCGCTGCCGATGTGCACGGCGTAGCTGCGTGCGCCGAGGGTGACGTCGATGGTGTGCGTGGCGGGGGCGTTCATGCGGCCTGCGTGCGGTTCCAGTGGGTGTCGATCAGTGCGATGCAGCGCTCGGTGGCGGCAGCGACGTTCTCGTGCTCGCCGCTGACGGTGAGGTCGGCGATCTCGCGATACAGCGGCGCGCGCGTTTCGCGCATGGCGTCGAGCTTGCCGCGGCGATCCTCGCCGGCCAGCAGCGGGCGCCTGGTGTCGCGCGCGAGGCGTTCGAGCTGCTGCTCGATGGTGGCCTGCAGCCACACCACGTAGCCGCGCTCGGCGAGGTGGCGGCGGTTCACCGGATCGAGCACGGCACCGCCGCCGGTGGCCAGCAGCACGCCGGCGCACCGGCTGCATTCGTCCAGCAGCTGGCTCTCGCGCTGGCGGAAGCCGGCCTCGCCCTCGATCTCGAACACCGTGCTCACCGGCACGCCGCAGTGCTGCTCGATCTCTTGGTCCAGATCGACGAACGGCAGGCCATAATGCGCGGCGAGGCGCCGGCCGATCGAGGTCTTGCCGGCGCCGGTGGGACCGACGATGAACAGGTTGCACGACGGATTCATGCGCGAATGTTAGCGTGGAACACCACACTCTCAGGGCACACCACGCCGACGACGGGGATCGCCACGCCATGAGCGAGCGCGTGCTGCTGGCCGGCTGCGGCGACCTGGGCCAGCGCGTGGCGCGCCGGCTGCGCGCGCGTGGCGACACGGTGTTCGCGTTGCGCCGCCATCCGCCGACCCACGGCAGCGACGGCATCACTTGGCTGGCCGGCGACATGACGCAGACTGACCGCCTGCCGCCGCTGCCGCCGGGCATCACCCAACTGGTGCATCTGCCCACCCCGGGCGCGCGCGACGAGGCTTCCTGTCGCGCCGTGTTCGTTGATGGCCTGCGCCACGTGATGGCGGCGCTGGATGCGGCGTCGCTGAAGCGGGTGCTGTTCGTGTCGTCCAGCGCGGTCTACGGCGAGAGCGCCGGCGGCTGGGTGGACGAGGACACGCCGCCCGATCCCCCCGGTTTCAACGGCGTGCTGCTGCTGGAGGCCGAGCGCTGGCTCGCCGCGCAGCCGGTCGCCGGCATCGCGCTGCGGCTGGCCGGCCTCTACGGCCCGGGGCGGCTGCAACTGATCGATCGCCTGCGCGCCGGCGTGGCGCGGGTGCCGCGCACGCAGACGCACTGGGCCAACCGCATCCACGTCGAGGACGCCGCCGCGGCGATCGCGCAGCTGCTCGCGCTGGACGATCCGCAACCGGTCTACCTCGGCGTGGACGATATGCCGCTGCCGATCGACGTGCTGTACGACCATCTCGCCGCGCTGGCCGGCACCCCGCCGCCGGCCGACGGCCCCGGACCGGCGGGCATCGGCAGCAAGCGGCTGCGCAACGCGCGCCTGCGCGCCAGCGGCTGGGTGCCGCAGTGGCCGGACGCGCGCGACGGCTACGCGGCGCTGATGCAGTCGACCGAGCGCCCCGGCTGAGCGGTTCGATCGATGGGCGCGGTGCTGGCCGTCGCGCATCATCGATCGCCACGGTCGACATCATCGGCGGTTCGCCCCGCAGGTCTTCATCGAGCAAGGAGCGTGTCATGGCAGTAGCGGTTTCAGCGGAACTGGTCAGCACCACCAACGAGATTCCCGGCCATCGCATCGTGCGCCCGCTGGGTGTGGTGCGCGGCATCACCGTGCGTTCGCGCAGCATCGTGGGCAACCTCGGCGCGGCGTTGCAGACGCTGGTCGGCGGCAACATCACGATCTACACCGAACTGTGCGAGAAGGCGCGCGGCGAGGCGTTCGAGCTGATGCTGCAGCACGCCGCGGCGATGGGCGCCAACGCCGTGGTGGGCATGCGCTACGACGCCAACGAGGTGGCCGAAGGCGTGACCGAAGTGCTCGCCTACGGCACCGCCGTGCAGGTGGAGCCGGGCGCCTGAGCGTCGCCGCGCGCGCGTCGCCCGGCTCGGCCGCGCGCCGGCTTCAGCCGTGGTTGAGTCCGGTGACGCGGCGCTCGGTGTCGTATTCCACCCAGCTGTCGGCCAGCTGGGGCAGCGTGGCCAGCGCGTGGCGACTGAGTCGCTCGAAGTGCGCGAGAAAGCGCTCCATCGCCCTGGCGTCCATCGCCAGCGGCGCGTGGCGGGCGATCAGCGCTTCTTCCTGCTCGCTGCGCCAGCGGCGCACCACGTCCCAGTTCGGTGCCTGCAGCACGATCAGCGCGTCGAGCTTGCGCCATAGCGGCTGGTAGGTGCGCAGCTGCCTGTTGACCCAGCGACGCCAGGCGCCGTCGGGATCCTCCTTGCGTTCGAGCTCGTTCACCGGTGTGTTGAGGGCCGCGGCGGTCTGTGGACGGATGCCCAGCGCCCAGCCCTCCAGGATCACCAGCTTCGGCGGGTGCGTGACCCGCGGCCAGCGCGACGGCGGCAGCCGCGTGTCGCGTCCCTTGTCGAAACGCGGGTAGGGCACCGGCAGCTTCTCCGATGCCTTGCGCAGTCCCGCCAGCACCGAGAGCAGCAGCTCGATCTCGTGCGTGCCCGGCACGCCGCGCGTGCGCAGCAGCGGATGGATCTCCCTGGCCAGCATCTCGCGCTCGGCGCGCGAGTAGTAGAAGTCGTCCAGCGACAGCACCTCGGTGGGAATGCCGCGCGACTCGGCCTGCGTCTTGATGACACGGGCGAGGGTGCTTTTGCCGCTGCCCTGCAGGCCGGAAAGGCCTATCAGATAAGGCCGTCGCGCGCGGGCGACACGACCGGCGTAGTGGTCGAGCAGATGCACGGCGAGCGCCCGATTCTGCATGCTAGGATCGTTGTTCATCCGCGCCATGATGGCGCGCACCGGCCACGATTCAAGACCATATGCTCAAACGCGAGATTCTGGACACCCTCGTGCAACTGCTCGACGAGGCGAAGGCGGTGGGAGAGCGCGAGCCGACGGCGATGAACCTGGCCACCGCCGATGCCGCGGGCCGCATCAGTTCGCGCATCGTGCTGCTCAAGAGCGTGGACGAGCGCGGTCTGCGCTTCTTCACCAACTACCAGAGCGACAAGGGCGAGCAGATCGAAGCGCACCCGCAGGTGGCGCTCAATTTCCACTGGAAGGGTATCCGCGACGGCATCCAGGTGCGCGTGGAAGGGCTCGCGCGCAAGCTGCCCGCCGAGGAGTCGGACGCCTATTTCGCCACGCGCCCGCGCGGCAGCCAGATCGGCGCCTGGGCCTCGCTGCAGTCGCAGACGCTGCCCGACCGCGACACCTTCAACCAGCGCGTGGCCCGCTACGAGCAGGAGTTCGTGGGCCGCGACGTGCCGCGCCCGCCGCACTGGGGCGGCTACGTGGTGGAGCCGGACATGGTCGAGTTCTGGTACGGCGCCGAGTTCCGCCTGCACGAGCGCGTGCGCTGGAGCCGCCACGGCCAGGCCTGGACGCAGCGGATGCTGTACCCCTGACCCCATGCGCCGCCATGCCGCCGACCACGTTGCGCAAGCCGTCTTCGCCGTGCACACGCGCGGGCGCGGCTTCTGCGAGATCACCGACGAGGTGGCCAACGCGGTCGCTGCCAGCGGCGTGCAGACCGGGACGGCGAACATCTTCACCGCGCACACCAGTTGCTCGCTGCTGATCGGCGAGAACGCCGACCCCACCGTGCGGGCGGATCTGGAACGCTGGTTCGCCCGCGCCGTGCCCGACGGCGATCCGCTGTTCCAGCACGATGCCGAAGGGCCGGACGACATGCCCGCGCACGTGCGCAGCATTCTCACCGGCGTCAGCCTCACCGTGCCGGTGCATGCCGGGCGCCTCGCGCTGGGCACGTGGCAGGGCCTGTACCTGTGGGAGCACCGCACCGACGCGCACCAGCGCAAGGTCACGGTGACGGTGATCGGCGGCGCACACGGCTAGACCATCGACACATAACCATCGACACATGCACGAGCGCACCCTGTGCGCGAGCGGCGAACCGCTTCGTGGCCCCCATTTCGTCGCCCACAGGGTGGGCTCCTACAAAAAGCGGTTCCCGGAGCGCACCCTGTGCGCGAAGACTTTTCATCGGGTTGGCATAAAAGCCTTCGCACACAGGGTGCGCTCCTGCGGTTTCCGTGTCGCAATACCAGGGAAGCTCCGGACAAGTCGTCCCTTTCAGTTATCGAGACACGCCCCATGAGTCCACCTGACGCCTTTCCCCAACGCATCGTCTGCCTCACCGAAGAACCCACCGAGGTGCTCTACGCGCTGGGCGAGGAGCATCGCATCGTCGGCATCTCCGGCTTCACCGTGCGGCCGCCGCGCGCGCGCAAGGAGAAGCCCAAGGTGTCGGCGTTCACCAGCGCGAAGATCGGCGAGATCCTCGCGCTCAGGCCCGACCTGGCGATCGGCTTCTCCGACATCCAGGCCGACATTGCGCGCGAGCTGATCAAGGCCGGCGTGGAAGTGTGGATCTCCAACCACCGCAGCGTGGACGGCATCCTCGCCTACATCCGCCGGCTCGGCGCCATGGTCGGTGCGCACGAGAAAGCCGAGGCGTATGCGCAGCGCGCCGAGGCGCACATCGCCGCCGTGCGCGAGGCCGCCGCGGCGCTGCCGCGCCGGCCGAAGGTGTACTTCGAGGAATGGGACGAGCCGCTGATCACCGGCATCTGCTGGGTGGCCGAGCTGGTCAACCTCGCCGGCGGCGATAACCTCTTTCCCGAGCTCTCGCGCGAGCCACTGGCGAAGCAGCGCATCCTCGCCGACGGTGCGCCGGTGATCGCGCGCGCGCCGGACATCATTCTGGGCTCGTGGTGCGGCAAGCGCTTCCGGCCGGAGAAGGTGGCCGCGCGGCCGGGCTGGGACGCGATTCCCGCCGTGCGCGACGGCGAGCTGCACGAGATCAAGTCGCCGATCATCCTGCAGCCCGGCCCGGCGGCGCTGTTCGACGGGCTCGACGCGATTCACCGGGTGATCGCGGACTGGGCGCACGGGAGCTGAATCGGGCGGGGCTGGTGGATTGACTCTTGAATGAGAATGCTTATCATCCGACACGTAACCCCTTGCGGAGCAAGCCCTCATGAATCGTCCTTTGTTGATGACACGCGCCGATGCCAGCGCCCGGCCGGCCGGCCGATTGTCGCTTGCGTCGTCGCCGTCGCGACCGTCCCGCGTGCTGCCCAGTGACGAGCTGCTGGCCGGCGGACGCGAACTGGTGATTCGCCACGAGGGTGGTGAGTATTTCCTGCGGCTCACCCGCAACAACAAGCTCATCCTCACCAAATAATCCGGCGGCGCTGCCGCCGCCGCCGATTCCCGTTCACGGCCTATCGCCAGCGTCGTCCCCGACGATCAGCCGGGCCTCCCTTGGGACGCGCTGCTGGCCGGTGCAAACGAACTGCCCGGGCGTGCCGATGCGCCGGCCGGACGGGTGGATCGCGCGCGGCGACTGCGCTTCGTCACCTAGGAGCGTGGGCCGTAGAAATCTTTGGGCTGCGATTGTGCTCTCATCCATAGGCTGTGCCTCTCGTCGGGCTTGCATAGAGTGACTATGCGCACCCTCCGATAGACGCATCCTATGGCGATAGCCCAATCTCGCTATCCAAAGTTTCTACGGCCCACGCTCCTAGCGGCTCGGTCCGTGCGAGCTGCTGTGCGTGCGCACCGCCGATACCGCCGGTGCCCTGAGCTGGCGCACCGCGCAGCAGCTGGCCGACGCTGAAGGCGTGCGACTGAGCGCATAGCGAGGCGACCGCGTCCGACGGCTGTCCGCCTGTCCGTGGCGGTGTCCGCGGACACTGCCCGGGTCCGCGCCGCGTGCCGGACAAACCCAGCCGCAGCGCGCCCTGGCCGGGTTTGCCACCACTGGCACGGTGCTTGCTGAAATGTCTTCGAGGCTGCATCTGTCCGCAGCCGTGGGGACCGCAATGATCCGTGACACCTCCGCCCAAGACCGCCTGGTCGAGGTCAAGCCCAACCGCAAGCGCCGCCTGCTGCTGCTCGGTGCGGGCGTCGGCGTGATCGCGGTGCTGGCGTTCGCGATGCCCGGCGTGCTGCAGCTGTTCTCCGCCGACGCCTCGGTCAGCGCCTCGCGGCTGGCGTTCGCCACGGTGACGCGCGGTCCGTTCGTGCGCGACATCGCCGCCGAGGGCAAGGTGGTAGCCGCGGTGAGCCCCACGCTGTACGCCACCTCCGGCGGCGCGGTGACGCTGAAGGTGCACGCCGGCGATACGGTGAAACAGGGGCAGGTGCTGGCGACCATCGTCAGCCCCGAGCTCACCAACAAGCTGGCGCAGGAGCAGTCCAACGCCGACGCGATGGAAGTGGAATACAAGCGCGCGCAGATCGACGCGCAGAAGAAGCGCGCCGAGTTGCAGCAGGCATTGGACAACGCACGGATCGACGCGCAGGCCGCCCGCCGCACGCTGGAGCGCAACACCGCCGCGTTTGCCAAGGGGGCGGTGGCCAGGAGCGACGTCGACACCGCCAGCGACACCCTGCAGAAGGCCGAGATCGCCGAGCGTCATGCCAAGGCCAATCTCGGCATGGACAACGACAGCCTGAACTTCAACATCGAATCGAAGAAGCTCGCCTTCGAACGGCAGCAGCTGCTGGTGCAGGAACTGCAGCGCCAGGTGGACGACCTCAACGTGAAGTCGCCGGTGGACGGCCAGGTCGGCCAGCTGTTCATCGCCGAGCGCGCCACCGTGGCGAAGGACGCCCAGCTGCTCAGCGTGATCGACCTCAGCGCGCTGCAGGTGGAAATGCAGGTGCCGGAAAGCTTCGCGCGCGATCTCGCCATCGGCATGCCGGGCGAGATCAGCGGCAACGGCAAGACGTGGCACGGCAAGGTCAGCGCGATCTCGCCCGAGGTGGTCAACGGCGAAGTGGCCGCGCGGCTGGCCTTCGACGGCGCCACGCCCCGGCAGCTGCGCCAGAGCCAGCGCCTGTCGGTGCGCGTGCTGCTGGACAAGCGCGACAACGTGCTCACCGTGCAGCGCGGCTCGTTCGTCGACGAGTCCGGCGGCAACTACGCCTACGTCGTGCGCGGCGGCATCGCCACCAGGACACCGATCCGCGTGGGCGCCAGCAGCATCGACAAGGTGGAGATCCTCGACGGCCTGAAGGAAGGCGACAAGATCGTGATCTCTGGCACCGACAACTTCAAGAACGCCGCCAAGGTGGCGATCAGCGATTGATGTTTCCCTTCTCCCTCCGGGAGAAGGTGCCCGAAGGGCGGATGAGGGTACGGGGCGTGCCACAGATTTGGGCAAGCCCCGCACCCTCACCCCAGCCCTCTCCCGAAAGGAGAGGGAGCCAAGCAGAACCACTCCCAAAGGACTCCACCATGCTTACCATGACCCACCTGTCCAAGGTCTACCGCACCGAAGTGGTGGAGACCTACGCCCTGCGCGATTTCAACATCGACGTGAAGGAGGGCGAGTTCGTCGCCGTCACCGGCCCGTCCGGCTCGGGCAAGACCACCTTCCTCACCATCGCCGGTCTGCTGGAGACCTTCACCGGCGGCACCTACCACCTCGACGGCATCGAGGTCAGCCAGCTCAACGACAATGCCCGCTCGAAGATTCGCAACGAGAAGATCGGCTTCATCTTCCAGGCGTTCAACCTGATTCCCGACCTCAACGTCTACGACAACGTCGAAGTGCCGCTGCGCTACCGCGGCATGAAGGGCGCCGAGCGCAAGCAGCGGATCATGGACGCGCTCGAGCGCGTCGGCCTGTCCTCGCGCGCGAAGCACTACCCGGCCGAGCTCTCCGGCGGCCAGCAGCAGCGCGTGGCGATCGCCCGCGCGCTGGCCGGCAGCCCGCGCCTGCTGCTGGCCGACGAGCCGACCGGCAACCTGGACACGCAGATGGCCCGCGGCGTGCTGGAGCTCATCGAGGAGATCCACCGCGAAGGCGCCACCATCGTGATGGTCACCCACGATCCCGAACTGGCCGCCCGCGCCCAGCGCAACGTGCACATCATCGACGGCCAGGTGGTCGACCTGGCGGAGGAGCCGCGCTTCCACGCGCACGCCGCCCGCGCCATCGACGCCTGACGCTTGAAAGCCCTCTCCCCTGGCGCAGCCGGGGGAGAGGGTGGGGTGAGGGGGACGCTTTTGCTCTTGGTTCATGCGGTGGAACCGAAGCAAAAGGCACCCTCACCCCAGCTCTCTCCCCCGACGGTGAAGCCGTCGGGGGAGAGGGAGCAGAAGCGGCACGCGGTGACGTGGATCGTTGCCGCGATGTCGACGCTTGAAGCCCTCTCCCCCGACGGGAAAGCCGTCAGCAGAGAGGGAGCCAAAGCGGCGCGCGGTGGGTACAACCACCCTGCGATACCGATGCTTCAACGCCCTCTTGCCCGGGCACACGTGGGTGAAAGAGCCGCACCGCGCCGTCGCCATCCAACCTGGAATTCGCCCGATGTTTGCCTACTACTTCCAGCTCGGCCTGCGCAGCCTGCGTCGCAACCCGATGCTCACGGCGCTGATGATCATGGCCATCGGCTTTGGCGTGGCCGCATCGATGACGACCTACGCGGTGTTCCGCGCCACCTCCAGCAACCCGATCCCGCAGAAATCCTCGCAACTGTTCGCGGTGCAGATCGCCAACTGGAAGCCGTCGGACCTGGACAAGGGCGAGCCGCCGAATGCGCTCAGCTACACCGACGCCAACAACCTCTCGCGCGCCCACAGGGCACTGCGCGAAACCGCGCTGTATCCGGTGGCGCCGTCGGTGATTCCGGCCGATGCCAGCCAGCTTCCGTTCAATGCCAACGCCTATGCGGCATATGGCGACGTGTTCGCGATGTTCGACATCCCGTTCCTCTACGGCAGCGGCTGGAGTCGTAACCAGGACGAGGCGCGCGGCGCCGTGGTGGTGATCAGCAGGACGCTCAACGACAAGCTGTTCGGCGGCGTCAACAGCGCCGGGCGCGAAATCGACCTCGACGGCCATAACTATCGCGTCACCGGCGTGATGGACCGCTGGAATCCGCAGCCACTGTTTTTCGATCCGGTCAACACCCAGGGCTTCGGCGATCCGGTCGACCTGTTCATGCCGTTCACCCGCGCGGTGGAGCTGCAGATCGGCACGGCCGGCAACAACAACTGCAACGCGCCGGCGGGCAACGGCTGGGACGGCTGGCTGCGCTCGGAGTGCATCTGGGTTGCCTACTGGGCCGAGCTTCCCACCGCCGCCGACGTGGACGCCTACCGCAGTTTTCTCACCGGCTATGCCGCCGAGCAGCAGCGCGCCGGCCGCTTCACCTGGGCACCCAACGTGAAGCTGCGCAACGTCACCGAGTGGCTGGACTTCCAGCACGTAGTGCCGCCGGAAAGCAAGATTTCGCTGCTGGTGTCGCTGGGCTTCCTGCTGATCTGCCTCGTCAACACCGTGGGCCTGCTGCTGGCCAAGTTCATGCGCCGCGCACCGGAGATCGGCGTGCGCCGCGCGCTCGGCGCCTCGCGCGGCGCGGTCTACGCGCAATTCCTGATCGAGGCCGGCGCGGTGGGCCTCGCCGGAGGCCTGCTCGGCCTGCTGCTCACCGCGCTGGGGGTGTTCGGTGTGGGTCTGGTGTTCGACCCGCAGATCGCCCGGCTGGCCACCGTGGACCTGTCGCTGGTGGCGCTGACCGTATTGGTGGCAATTGCCGCCACCGTGCTGGCCGCCTTCTATCCCACGTGGCGCGCCGCCCAGGTGCAGCCGGCGTGGCAGCTCAAGTCGAACTGATCCGGAGCGCACGATGAACCTGCAGATCCAACCCATCCTCGCCGCGCTCAAGCGGCACAAGGCCGGCACGCTGCTGATCGCGATGCAGATCGCGCTCACCCTGGCCATCGTGTGCAACGCCACCTTCATCATCCGCGAGCGGCTGGCGCGCGTGGCGCGCCCCACCGGCATGGTGGAAACCAACCTGCTGGCGATCCAGAACCGCTTTGTCGGCAACGAGAGCAAGAGCAGCGAGCCGCTGGTGAAGGCCGATCTCGCCGCACTGCGGCAGATGCCCGGCGTGGTCGACGCCACTGCGATCAACTCGTACCCGCTGCGCGGCGGTGGCTGGTCGATGGGCGTGCAGCTCGACCCGGATGCGAAGAAGGCGATCACCGCCACCACGCTGTATTTCGCCGACGACCATGCGCTGGCCACCATGGGCCTCAAGCTGGTCGCCGGACGCAACTTCCGCGCCGATGAAATCAGCTGGAAGGATGCCCAGGAAGTCGAGGCGCCGGCGCAGATCATCGTCAGCAAGGCACTCGCCGACAAGGTGTTCCCGGACGGCTCGGCATTGGGCAAGAACATCTACATCATGGGCACACCCAAGCCCAGCACCATCATCGGCATCGTCGAACGCCTGCAGACGCCGTGGAACGGCACCTTTGCCGACAGCTTCATGGAGCACTCCGTACTGCTGCCGCTGCAGCTCACCGGCTCGTTCGGCAGCTATCTGATCCGCACCGAGCCCGGTCGCCTGGAGGCGATGACCAAGGCGGTGCCGGCGCTGCTGGTGAAGACCAACCGCATGCGCGTACTGCGCGACGAGACCGGCGTGCGCACCTTTGCCCAGGTGCGCGAGGCCGCCTACAAGACCGACCGCGGCATGGCCCTGCTGATGAGCGTGGTGTGCGCCGTGCTGCTGGCGATCACCGCTGCCGGCATCGTCGGCCTCACCAGTTTCTGGGTCGGCCAGCGGCGCAAGCAGATCGGCGTGCGCCGCGCGCTCGGCGCCACCCGCAACGACATCCTCGGCTACTTCCTCACCGAAAACCTGCTGATCGGCGTGGCCGGCGTGATCGTCGGCACCGCGCTGGCGGTGGGATTGAACCTGTGGATGGTCACCCACTTCGAGATGCATCGCCTCTCGATGGTCTATGTCGCCGTCGGCGTCGTCGCGCTGCTGCTGATCGGCCAGGGCGCCGTGCTGGCGCCGGCGCTGCGCGCTTCGCGGGTGCCGCCGGTGGAAGCCACGCGGTCGGTGTGATGAATGGATCTTGTAGGAGCGCACCCTGTGCGCGAATGCTCTTGCTCCTGATCGACATCAAAGCGAAAAGCATTCGCGCACAGGGTGCGCTCCTACAGTGGCGGGTTTGTCTATCGTTGATGGAGCACGGGAATGTTTGCCTACTACCTCGAATTGGCCCTGCGCAGCCTCCGGCGCAACAAGGCGCTCACCGCGCTGATGGTGTTTGCCGTGGCGCTGGGCATCGGCGCCAGCATGACCACGCTGACGGTGTTCCACGTGCTGTCGGGCGATCCGATTCCGGGCTCCAGCGGCACGCTGTTCTATCCGCAGCTCGATCCCCAGGACAAGGACGGCTACGAGCCCGGCAAGGAGCCGCCCGCGCAGGTTACCTGGATCGACGGCATGAACCTGCTCAAGGCGCACCGCGGCACGCGCCAGGCGCTGATGACCGGCGGCGCGGTGCCGGTGCAGCCGGCGCAGTCGGGCATGGATCCGTTCTTCAGCGACGCGCGCTACACCACGGCGGATTTCTTCGCGATGTTCAAGGTGCCGTTTCTCTACGGCCACGGCTGGAATGCGGCGGACGACGACGCCAAGGCGCGCGTGGTGGTGATCACCCGCGAGCTCAACGACAAGCTGTTCGGCGGCAAGGACAGCACCGGCCAGACGCTGCGCATCAAGGACACTGCCTTCCGCGTGGTGGGCGTGCTCGACACCTGGCGGCCGAATCCGCACTTCTACGACCTCAACATGGGCGGCTATCGCGCGCTGGAAGACGTGTTCCTGCCGCTGGCCACCTTCCGCGACCTGCGGCTGGACCGCAACGGCTCGATGGACTGCTGGGGCCGCGGCGGCGGCGACGAAGAGCATCTGGAAACCGCCAGCTGCGTCTGGCTGCAGTTCTGGGTGCAACTGGACGGCGCCGAACAGGTGGCTGCCTACAAGGATTACCTCACGCACTACTCGCAGGAGCAGCTGTCGCTGGGCCGCTTCCAGCGCCCGCCCAACGTGAGGCTGCGCAGCCTCATGCAGTGGCTGGACTTCAACAAGGTGGTGCCCAGCGACGTGCGGCTGCAGGTGTATCTCGCGTTCGGCTTCCTGCTGGTGTGCCTGGTGAACACGGTGGGATTGATGCTGGCCAAGTTCATGCGCCGCGCCAGCGAGCTGGGCGTGCGCCGCGCGCTGGGCGCGTCGCGCCGCAACGTGTTCGCGCAGTTGCTGGTGGAGTCCGGGGTGATCGGCCTGGCCGGCGGCATCGGCGGGCTCGGTCTCGCCCTGCTCGGCCTGTGGGCGGTGCGGCATCAGCCGTCCGACTACGCCAAGCTCGCCCAGCTCGATCCGGCGATGCTGCTCACCACCATCGCCCTCGCCGTGGGCGCCAGCCTGCTGGCCGGCCTGCTGCCTGCCTGGCGCGCCTGCCAGGTCACGCCCGCCCTGCAACTGAAGAGCAACTGAGACCGGAGCATCCGATGGAAATCCTGCCCATCCTCGCCACGCTGCGCCGGCACAAGATCACCGCCGCGCTGCTGATCCTGCAGATCGCGCTCACCTGCGCCATCGTGTGCAACGCGGTGTTTCTGATCAGCCAGCGCCTGCAGCGCATGGACATGCCCAGCGGCATCGCCGAGCGCGAGCTGCTGCACCTGGAGCTGGCCGACATCGGTCGCGCACCCGACGAGAAAGCGCGCACCGCCGAAGACCTCGCCGCACTGCGCCGGGTGCCCGGCGTCACCGATGTCGCGTCGGTCAACCAGGTGCCGTTCGGTAACTCGTCCTGGAACAGTGGCATCAAGCTCGACCCGCAACAGAAAACCTCCACCCTCAACATGACCACCTACTACGGCGAGAACGCCGCGCAGGCGCTGGGCGTGCAGCTGGTGGCCGGCCGCCTGCTGCAGCCGGACGACTACATGGATTTCGACGACGTGGTGAAGGCCGCGCAGGCCGGCGATACCAAACGGCTGCCGAGCGTGCTGGTCATCACCCAGGGCCTGGCCGAACGGCTGTGGCCGGGACAGAGCGCGCTGGGCAAGCAGCTCTACCTGGGCAGCGATACGCCACTGCGCGTGGTCGGCGTGGTCAAGACGCTGATCCGCCCCTCGGTGTGGGACGACTCGATGGCCCAGTACACCGGCCTGCTGCCGATGCGCGTCTACAACAGCAACTATCTGATCCGTACCGCGCCGGGCGATCGCGAGCGCGTGCTGCAAGCGGCCATCGCGGCGCTGAAGAAGACCGATCCGCACCGCGTGGTGATCAACAAGCGCCTGATGAGCGACATGCGCCGCGACTTCTTCCGCGAGGACCGCGCCATGGCCGTGCTGCTGGCCGGCGTGTGCGTGGCGCTGCTGGTGGTGACCGCGCTGGGCATCGTGGGCCTGGGCAGTTTCTGGGTGGCGCAGCGGCGTCGGCAGATCGGCGTGCGCCGCGCGCTCGGTGCCACCCGCGGCAACATCCTGCACTACTTCCAGACCGAGAACTTCCTGCTCGCCACGCTCGGCATTGCGCTGGGCATGGCGCTGGCCTACGGCATCAACCTGTTCCTCATGCACCACTACGAGCTGCCCCGCCTGCCGGCGATCTACCTGCCGGTCGGCGCCATCGCGCTGTGGCTGATCGGCCAGGCCGCCGTGCTCGGCCCCGCGCTGCGCGCCGCGGCGGTGCCGCCGGTGGTGGCGACGCGGTCGGTGTGAAGGGAGGTGGCTGGCGGTGCTTTGCTGAGTGCGGCTGAAGCGGGAGACGCGCGGGATCAACCCCGCAGTTGCTGCTGTTAAGCCCTCTTCCCTGGCTCCGCCGGGGGAGAGGGTTGGGTGAGGGGGCGCTTTTGCTCTTGGCTCCGTGCCGTGGAAGCCAAGCCAGAGCGCCCCCTCACCCCAGCCCTCTCCCCCGACGGTCAAGCCGTCAGGGGAGAGGGAGCTCTATCGGCGCATGTCCGCGGTCACCCGCGACATCGTCAGTGCCAGCCGCTCTGCCTTGGCGCAGCCACGGAAGAGCTGGCTTGGGAATTCCACGAGGGACTTGCATGTTCGGCTATTACATCGACCTGGCCCTGCGCAGCCTCAAGCGCAATAAGGTGTTGACGGCGCTGATGGTGCTGGCGATCGCCGTAGGCATCGGCGCCAGCATGACTACCCTGACCATCGTGCACCTGCTTTCCGGCGATCCGTTGCCGGGCAGAAGCAGCGCGCTGTTTTTTCCGCAGGTGGATCCGGAGTCACCGGTGTCGCAAGGGCATACCCAGCCTTACCCGATGATGGACTACCGCTCGGCCGTGGACCTGTGGAGCGCCCGCCGCGCCGATCGCCAGGCGATCATCACCAGCAGTTCGGCGAAGGTGCGCCTGCCGGACAGCGGACAGCCACCATTGATGCTGGGCCTGCTCGCCACCTCGGCGGATTTCTTTCCGATGTTCGACGTGCCGTTCCGGTACGGCTCGGGCTGGAGCACGGATGACGACGCGCACCGCGCGCGGGTGGCGGTGATCTCGGCCGGTCTCAACCAGAAGCTGTTCGGTGGTGCCGACAGCGTGGGACGCACCCTGCGGTTGCGCGATACCGATGTGCGTATCGTCGGCGTGCTCAAACCCTGGCGCCCCACGCCGCTGTTCTACGACCCGTGGAGCCAGAACTTCAGCAAGACCGAGGACATCTTCGCGCCCTTTGCCAGCAGCCTGGAGATCAACAAGGGCAATTTCCAGCCATATACCTGCTGGCACGTGCCGAAGGATCCGCACGACATGCAGCACGCCGACTGTGTCTGGGTGTGGCTGTGGGTCGAGCTGGACAGTCCGGCCAAGGTGCGCGATTACGCGCGTTTTCTGGACGACTACGCAGATACGCAGAAGGCGGCCGGCCGCTTCGCCGTGGGCAGCGAGCGCGTGCGCCTTCGCGACCTGATGACCTGGCTGACCGCGCGCGGCCAGGTGCCGGACGACGTGCGTCTGCAGGCATGGCTGGCGTTGGCATTCCTCGTCATCTGCCTGCTCAATGCCGTGGGGCTCCTGTTGGCGAAGTTTCTGCGCCGCAGCGGCGAGATCGGCGTGCGCCGCGCATTGGGTGCCAGCCGCGGCGCGATCTTTGCGCAGTGCCTGGTCGAGGCGGGTGTGATCGGCGTGCTCGGCGGCTTCTTCGGTTGGGTTCTGACCTTGCTCGGCCTGTGGCTGGTGCGTCATCAGCCAGTAGATTACGCCCACCTCGCACGACTGGACACCACCATGTTCCTGGCCACGTTCGCACTGGCGGTATGCACCAGCCTGCTCGCCGGGCTGATCCCGGCGCTGCGCGCCAGCCGCGTCGTTCCCAGTTGGCAGCTCAAGGCCTTGTGAGGAAATTGGTCATGCAGATTCAACCCATCGTCGCGGCGCTGCGCCGCCATCGCCTCGCCACCCTGCTGATCGCGATGGAGATCGCGCTGGCCTGTGCGGTGCTTTGCAACGCCTTCTTCCTGGTCGCGCAGCGCATGAAGATGATCCACACCCACAGTGGTATCGACGAACGCTCTCTGGCGACACTGAGCGTCACCGGCTTCGAGCCGAGCCAGGCCGCGGACGTCAACGCGCGCATGCTGGCGGGCCTGCAGGCCATCCCCGGGGTGCAGTCGGCCACCCTGATCAACCAGGTGCCGTTCGGGCCGCAGGCAGGTGCTGCCGGCGTGACGCACGATCCGGGTGGCAACAAGAACCGGATCGGCGTGGTGGATTTCGTGCTGGGCGGGCCGGGTACCTTCAAGGCGCTGGGCCTCAAGCTGGTTGAAGGAAGATTGCCGCAGGCGGACGAATACCAGCCTGCGATCAGCTTCGTCCCCAGCGATGCGCAGGTGCTTGTCACTCGCGCGCTGGCGCAACACGCGTGGCCCGGAGAAAGCCCGCTTGGCAAGGATTTCTGGTGCGACAAGTTCCACTTCCGTGTGGTCGGCGTGGTGGATCACTTGGCGCGCGCCCAGCCGCACCAATACGACATGGCGCAGGCCGAGTGGACGGTGTTCACGCCCACCGCGCCGGGAGGTTCGCTCTCCGGGACCTACCTGTTGCGGGCACGACCGCAGGATGTGCAACGGGTGCTGCGCGATGCCAAGGCTGCGGTTGCGAAGATCGCCCCCGACCTGGTGCTGAACCAGGAGGACAGCAAGACGCTGGGCGACCTGCGCACGAATTACTTCCAAACCGACCGCATCATGGTCGGCCTTCTGCTCGGCGTGGTCGTCCTCATGCTCGGCGTCACCGCACTTGGCATCGTCGGGCTCACGAGCTTCTGGGTAGGGCAGCGGCGGCGCACCATCGGCGTGCGTCGCGCACTGGGGGCCACGCGCGGAGACATCCTGCGCTACTTCCAGACCGAGAACCTGCTGATCGTCAGCGTCGGCATCACGCTGGGCATGTTGCTGGCCTATCTGCTCAACGCCGTACTGATGAAGTTCTACGAGCTGCCGCGCCTGCCGTTGTACTACCTGCCGGTCGGCGCGCTGGCCCTGTGGCTGCTCGGTCAGCTGGCGGTGCTGGGCCCGGCGCTGCGCGCTGCAGCCGTGCCGCCAGTGGTGGCGACGCGGTCGGTATGAAGGGGGGTGGCTGGTGGTGTCTTGCCGAGTGCGGCTGAAGCGGGAGACGCGCGGGATCAACCCCGCAGTTGCTGCTGTTAAGCCCTCTTCCCTGGCTCCGCCGGGGGAGAGGGTTGGGTGAGGGGGCGCTTTTTGCGCTTGGCTCCGTGCCGTGGAAGCCAAGCCAGAGCGACCCCCTCACCCCGGCCCTCTTCCCCGACGGTCAAGCCGTCAGGGGAGAGGGAGCCGAAGCGGCGCGAGTGCAAGATCCGGCTCTGCGTCGTTGATGTTCGAAGCATGCCCCTCGACGGCGAAGGCGTCGGTGGCGTGGAAGTTTGCATGGACAGGGAGGATAGACATGTTTGGCTACTACACGGAACTCGCACTGCGCAGCCTGAGGCGCAGCCCGATTCTCACCGCGCTGATGGTGCTGGCGATCGGGCTGGGTATCGGTGCGTCGATGACGATGCTCACTGTGCTGCATGTGATGACGGCCGATCCACTGCCGGGTCAGGGCGCACGCGTGTTCTATCCGCAGATCGATCCGCAGGATGCGAACGGCTACCACCCCGGCGACAAGCCACCGGACCAGTTCACCTGGCGCGATGCGATGAACCTGCTGCACGCGAAGCGGGGCTCCCGCCAGGTGGCGATGACCGGCGGGCAGGTGACGGTGCGCCCGCCGCAGGGTGAGGCGCGTGCGTTCTTCGCGTCGGCACGCTACGCCAGCGCGGACTTCTTCGCCATGTTCCAGGTCCCGCTTCTGCACGGCCACGGCTGGAGCGCGGCGGGCGATGCAAAGCAGTCGCGCGTGGCGGTGATCTCACGCAAGCTCGCCGACAAGCTCTACGGCGCCGACAAGGCCGTCGGACAGTCGCTGCATCTGGGTAGGGATTACTTCACGGTGATCGGCGTCATCGACCACTGGAATCCCGAGCCGCATTTTTATGATCTCACCCACGGTGCCTACGCCGACAGCGAGCAGGTATTCCTGCCGCTGGAGACAGCGATGGCTTTGAAGCAGGGAACCCAGGGCAGCATGAGCTGCTGGGGTGACGGCGGCATGGGCGGCGACATGCGCACAGCCGACAGCTGCGTGTGGACCCAGTTCTGGGTACAGCTCAATACGCCCGAGGCGGTGCGTAACTATCGCCAGTTCCTGATCCACTACTCGCAGGAACAGAAAGCTCTCGGTCGCTTCCAGCGTCCACCCAACACAGCCCTGCACAACGTGATGGGCTGGCTCGACGTCAACCATGTGGTGCCCGGCAGCGTGCAGCTGCAGGCGCTGCTCGCGCTCGGTTTCATGCTGGTGTGCGTGATCAACACGGTGGCGCTGCTACTGGTGAAGTTTCTGCGTCGCGGCGGCGAGCTGAGTGTGCGGCGTGCCATGGGCGCGTCGCGTCGATCGGTGTTCGCGCAGTTGCTGATCGAGGCGTCGATGATCGGCGTGAGCGGCGGTCTCGCCGGCCTGCTGCTGGCGCTGGGCGGTCTGTGGATCGTGCGCCAGCAGCCGGCGCAGTACGCCGCGCTGGCCCACCTGGACGCAGCCATGCTGCTCGGCACGCTGTTGCTTGCACTGGCCGCGACCTTGCTCGCGGCGTTGTTTCCGGCGTGGCGGGCCTGCCATCTGCCGCCCGCGCGCGCCCTGAAGCTGCAGTGAGGATTCCCATGCACCCGATCATTGCCGCCCTGAAACATCACCGCACCGCCGTCGTGCTGGTGCTGCTGGAGGTGGCGCTTACCTGCGCCATCGTCACCAACGCACTGTTCGTCATCGGTAGCCGTCTGGATGCCATGCATGTGGTCACCGGCGTGGCTGACAAGGAGATCGTGTGGGTGCGCAGCAGCGGCCTGCGCGATGCCGCCACGCCGGCCAGTCGCGCCAGCCTGGTGGCGGCCGACCTGGCCGCTCTGCGCAGCATCCCCGGCGTGCGCAGCGTCACGATGACCAACGGCTTGCCGCTGGCCGGCTCGTACTGGCGCGGCGTCGCCTACCGCAAGCCGGGCGACGAGAAGAGCAGCATCAACAATGTCACCTTCTACGTCGGCACGCCGGGGGTGGTCTCCACACTTGGCCTCACGCTGGTAGAGGGGAGGGATTTCCTGCCGCAGGAGTTCTCCGATTTCGATCTCTTCAAGCACACCGTGCCATCGCCCGGGGTGATCGTCACGCGCGCGTTTGCCGACAGGGTCTGGCCCGGCGAGGATCCCTTGGGCAAGCCGATTTATCTGGGTGACCACGGCAAGGACGTCACGCATGTGGTCGGAGTGGTCGCACACCTGCTCAACCCAGGATTGGACAAGTATTCGGACAACGAATCGAACCTGCTGATGCCGGTGCGGTCGGTGCAGGGCGGCATGTATGTGCTGCGAACCACACCCGGCGCGCGTGATGCAACGCTGCGCGACCTGCCCAAGGTGCTCGATGGCGTGGACGACCAACGCATCATCACCGCCAGCAAGACGCTCAGCGAGAGCATCGACGAGCATTTCCACGACGACCGTGCGCTGATCTGGCTGCTACTGGCGGTGATCGGTTGCCTGCTCGCGCTTACCGCGCTGGGCGTGGTGGGCCTGTCCAGCTTCTGGGTGCAGCAGCGCACGCGGCAGATCGGCATCCGCCGAGCCATCGGCGCCACCCGGCGCGACATCCTCGTGTACTTCCAGGCCGAAAATTTCCTGATCGTCACGGCGGGCATCGTGCTTGGATCGCTCGGTGCGGTCGGCTTGAACCTGTGGCTGATGGCGCACTACGAGCTGCCGCGCATGTCACTCGCCGTGCTGCCCGTGGGCGCGTTGGTGTTGTGGCTGATCGGTCAGCTCGCCGCGCTTGGCCCGGCGCTGCGCGCCTCGCGCGTCCCGCCGGTGGTGGCGACGCGCAGCGTGTGAGTTCCGGCCCATCCCGTGTCTCCGCGGTTCGGGCAGAATCGGGGTTCTTGCCAGGGAGAGTGTGACGATGAAGAAGCTGCCCTTGATGATGGCGCTGGGCCTGTCGGCCACGGCCGCCATGGCCCCGCTCGCGGTAGTGGCTGCCACGCAATCGGACGCGGCCACGCGCGTGGCCGCGCAGAACGCGCTGCTGGACGAGCAGTGGCAGCACACGCTGAGGAATTCGCCGGAGTTCGCCACCATCCTGGGCGACCTGCGCTACAACGACCGCTGGAGCGATCTTTCGCTGGCGCATGCCAGGGCCGAGTACGAGTGGGCGGGCGATTTCCTGCGCCGCTTCCAGGCGATCGACACCAGTGGTTTTTCCGACAGCGACAAGCTCAACCACGAGCTGATGGTCCGCCAGCTTTCCGACGCCCGCCAGGCGCACGAGCTGAAGCTGGACGAGATGCCGATCGACCAGATGAGCGGCATCCACCTGCAGCTGGCGGGTTTCGTCAGCTCGATTCCGTTCGACAACACGAAGCAGTACGAGGATTACCTGGCGCGCCTGAAGGCGGTGCCGGCGGGTTTCGACCAGGTGATCGGCGTGGCGAAGCAGGGCCTGCGCGACGGCTTGATGCCGCCGAAATATCTGCTGGAGGCGGTGGTCAAGCAGATCGACGCGATCGGCACGCCGGCCGGCATGGACAGCGTGTTCGCCGAGCCGCTGAAGCATTTTCCGGCCACGGTGTCGGCGGCCGATCAGGCGCGGCTGAAGACGGCGATCCTCGCCGCGATCGACCATGACGTGCGCCCCGCCTACGGCAAGCTCAAGACCTTCGTGGCGACCGACTATGCGCCACACGGTCGCGCCCAGCCGGGCGTGTGGGATCTGCCCAACGGCGAGGCGATCTACCGCTTCGACGTGAAGCAGATGACCACCACCGACAAGACCCCGGCCGAGATTCACCAGCTCGGCTTGGACGAGGTGGCACGCATCGAAGGCGAGATGAGCAAGATCGCCAAGGCGCAGGGCTTCAAGGACCTGGCCAGTTTCCGCGCCTCGCTCAAGAGCAACCCGAAGACGCACGCCACCTCGCGCGAAGACATCCTCAACCGCTACCGCGGGTTCCTGGCGCAGATGGAGCCCGAACTGCCCAAGCTGTTCGGGCTGCTGCCCAAGACCGAGGTGGTGGTGAAGCCGGTGGAGGCGTTCCGCGAGAAGGAAGCCGCCGCCGCCGAGTACCACCAGGGCACACCGGACGGCTCGCGGCCCGGGCAGATCTTCGTCAACACCGGCGACTTCGCCAACCGCAGCGTGCTGACCATCGAGTCGACCGCCTATCACGAGGGCATCCCGGGCCATCACATGCAGATCTCGATCGCGCAGACCCTGCCCAAGCTGCCGCCGTTCCGCCAGCAGGGCGGCTACACCGCCTATGTGGAGGGTTGGGCGCTGTACGCCGAGCAGTTGGGCAAGGACATCGGTTTCTACAAGGATCCGCTGTCGGACTACGGCCGCCTCAGCGACGAGCTGCTGCGCGCCGACCGCCTCGTGCTCGATACCGGCGTGCACTACAAGCACTGGACGCGCCAGCAGATGGTCGACTTCTTCCACGCCCACTCCAGCGAGGACGAGCCGGACGTGCAGGCCGAGACCGACCGCTACATCACCTGGCCCGGTCAGGCGCTGGCGTACAAGATGGGCGAGCTGAAGATCCTGGCGCTGCGCGCGAAGGCCAAACAGGAACTGGGCGACAAGTTCGACATCCGCGCCTTCCACGACGCCGTGCTCGACGGCGGCGCGCTGCCGTTGGACGTGCTGGAAACGCGCATCGACAAATGGATCGCGGCGCAGAAGGCCAAGGCGTGATGTTCGGCGGTAAGCCCTCTCCCCTGGCTTTGCCGGGGGAGAGGGTTGGGTGAGGGGGCTTTTGATCTTTTCGGGAAGGCATGGGCAGAGCGAGAAGCAGGAGCCCCCTCACCCCAGCCTCTCCCCCAACGCGGTTGGGGGAGAGGGAGCAAATGCCGTGGGCCCTCTCTACCGACGCGGTTGGAGGAGAGGGAGTAGATGCATGAGGCTTCGTGTGGATGCCTCCAGCCTGCATGGCCGATGCAGCTGCCTGACGCAACCTTTTCGCGTGGAGCGGCATCCATGCCCGCATGTGTAGACGAAAGATGCGCACCGTACTGATCATCGACGACAACCCTGCCGTGGGCGAGGCGCTGTCGCTGGCGCTGTCGCTGCACGAGATCCGCCCGCGGGTGGCGCTTACCCCCGGCGAGGGGCTGGCGATGCTGGCGCGCGAGAGCGTGGACGTGGTGATCCAGGACATGAACTTCACCGCCGACACCACCTCGGGCGAGGAGGGCGTGGCGCTGTTCCGCGCGATCCGCGAGCAGCATCCGGATCTGCCGGTGATCCTGCTCACCGCCTGGACGCACCTGGAAACCGCGGTGGAGCTGGTGAAGGCGGGCGCGGCCGATTACCTGGCCAAGCCGTGGGACGACGCCAAGCTGCTGGCCACGGTGGAGAACCTGCTGGAGCTGTCGGAGTCCACCCGCGAGGTGGCGCGCACGCGCAACGAGCGCCGCCGCCGCCACGAGAGCCTGCGCAGCCGCTACGAGCTCGATGGCCTGGTGTTCGCCTCCGGCGCCATGGCGCAGACGCTGGAGCTGGCCTGCCAGATCGCCCGCGCCGAGGTGCCGGTGCTGATCACCGGCCCGAACGGCGCGGGCAAGGAGCGCATCGCGGCGATCATCCACGCCAACTCGGCGGTCAAGCGCGGGCCGTTCGTGGCGGTGAACTGCGGCGCGTTGCCGGGCGAGCTGATCGAGGCGGAGCTGTTCGGTGCCGAGGCCGGCGCGTATACCGGCGCGAACAAGGCGCGCGAGGGCCGCTTCGAGCTCGCCGACGGCGGCACGCTGTTCCTGGACGAGATCGGCAACCTGCCGCTGCCGGGCCAGATGAAACTGCTGCGCGTGCTGGAAACCGGCCAGTTCGAGCGGCTGGGCTCCGGCCGCACGCGCCACGCCAAGGTGCGCGTGCTCAGCGCCACCAATGCCGACCTCAAGGCGATGATCAAGGCCGGCACCTTCCGCGAGGATCTGTACTACCGCCTCAACGTGATCGACGTGAACCTGCCCGCGCTGGCCGATCGCACCGACGACATCCTGCCGCTGGCCGAGCACTTCCTCGACGGTCGGGCCGAGCTGGGCGATGCGGCGCGCGAGGCGCTGCTGTCCTACCCGTGGCCGGGCAACGTGCGCGAGCTGAAGAATGCGATCGAGCGGGCAGCGTTGTTGTCGGGCGGGCGTGCGATCACGCCCGAACTGCTCAACCTGCCGGCGGTGGCGCCCAGCGCGGTGCGCAACCTCGACGAGCCCAGCCGCGAGACGGTGGAGGCGGCGCTGGCGCGGGCCGATGGCGTGGTCAGCCGCGCCGCGCAGGCGCTGGGCCTGTCGCGCCAGGCGCTGTATCGGCGGATCGAGCGCTACGGGCTGTCGGTGAACGGCTGACCGGCTTCACGCCGGTGCATTGCGGCAGTGGTCGTCGCGGCGCCGGATGGCGTAAAAGGGATGCTCGTGCCATTCGCCCGCGCGGTGCCCATCCCCAGGAGTCGTGTCATGTCCAAGCGCCTGTTGTCGGTTCCCTTGCTCATCATCGCCGCGGCTGGCGCCGACGTATCCGCCCAGACCGCGGCCAGCGACAGCTGGAGCCGCCCCGCGTCGGCCAGCTCGACCGCCCCCTCGTACGGCAGCGGCTCGGGGTTGCGCGATGCCTCCGGCGGCAGCGACAGCCACTTCAAGTTCAAGGAACAGCGCGATGCGCGGCCGCAGCGCAATGCGGCGCTGGAAGCCAGCGGCAAGGCGCCGGTGATGGGCGGCAACGAGCTCGGCCGCGACGGTCGCCCCACCGTGAGCTGCGCGCGGACGCCGATGGATCCCGCATGCCGCTGACCATCCCGGGCAGCGTGTGCGGATGAGCCGCCGCCTGCACTCGCTCGAAGGCCGGTTGAGTCTGCTGCTGTTGCTGGCCGGCCTGGTCGGCGTGCTGGTCTATGCCGGCGTCACCGAATGGCCGCTGCCGCAGGTGCTGGCCTGGCTGCACAACGATCTGAAAGTGGGCGCCGCACCGCCGGTGCGGATGGGCTTCGTGACGGGTCTGGTCATCAGCATGGCGGTGCTGGTGCCGATCGCGCTGTGGATGGCGTCCGTGGTGATGTCGCCGGTGAGCCGCCTGCTGCGTGCACTGGAAGGCTCGGTGGCGAGCTATCGCGATGGCGACTTCAGCATCTCGCTGGCGGTGGATCGCCGCGACGAACTGGGCGAGCTGATCGCCATGCACAACGCGCTGGGGCAGACCCTGCGCGAGCAGCGCCAGCACCTGGTGCAGCGCGAGCTGCTGCTGGACACGGTGGTGCAGAACACGCCGGTGGCGCTGGTGCTCACCGATGCCGGCGATCGCGTGGCCTACGCCAACATCGCCGCGCGGCATCTGTTCAACGAAGGGCGCAGCCTGCACGGGCTGGCGTTCGCCGAGGTGCTGGCCAACGCGCCGGCGGTACTGCGCGAGGCGGTGGAACGCGGCGAGGACGCCCTGCTCACGGTGGAGATGGACAACAGCGAGGAGACCTTCCACCTCTCCCAGCGCGCGTTCCGCCTGCAGGGGCGGCCGCACCGGCTGCAGCTGTTCCGGCGCATGACGCGCGAGCTGTCGCGGCAGGAAGTGGCGAGCTGGAAGCGGGTGATCCGGGTGATCAGCCACGAGCTCAACAATTCGCTGGCGCCGATTTCCTCGCTGGCGCATTCGGGCGCCGAGCTGGCCCGTCGCGGCGAAACCGAGCGGCTGCCCGGCGTGTTCGCCACCATCGGCGAGCGCGCGCGCCACCTGCATGGGTTCATCGCCGGCTACGCCAGCTTTGCCAAGCTGCCGGCGCCGCGCAAGGCGGCCATCGCCTGGGCGCCGTTCCTGGAAGGGCTGGCGCTGCACTGCCGCTTCCGTCTGGCGGGAGCGGTGCCGGGACAGCCAGGCTGGTTCGACGCGGCCCAGGTGGAGCAGGTGCTGATCAACCTGATCAAGAACGCGCACGAGGCCGGCGGGCCGGAAGACGAGGTGACGCTGGCGCTGCAGGTGCTCGGCCGCGACCTGCGCATCGAGGTGGCCGACCGCGGCCCCGGCATGAGCGAGACGGTGCTGGCGCAGGCGCTGCTGCCGTTCTACTCCACCAAGCGCGCGGGCACCGGGCTGGGCCTGGCGCTGGCCCGCGAGATCGCCGAGGCGCACGGCGGGTGCATCGCGCTGGTCAACCGCGAGGGCGGCGGCCTGCAGGTCAGCCTGCTGCTGCCGCTGGGGATGCCTTGACCAGCGAGTGTTGCGACGCTGAAATCCAGCTACATCCGGAACCGCAGGAGCGCACAGGGTGCGCTCCTGCGGGTGTCGATCCCAGACGCTGTGCGCGACGGCTGAAATCTGCAACCGCGTCCGCTCGCCTATACTCGGATCTTCATCGGAAGAGGGGGTTGAAACATGGGACAGATTCTCGCGCTGGTCATCGTCATCGTGGTGGTGATCGGCATCGCCAAGCTCGTTCGCATCGTGCCGCAGGGTTACGAGTGGACGGTGGAAACCTTCGGCAAGTACACGCGCACGCTTACGCCGGGCCTGCATTTCCTCATTCCCATCTATCAGGCCGTCGGCCGCAAGATCAACATGATGGAGCAGGTGCTGGACGTGCCCAGCCAGGACGTCATTACCAAGGACAACGCGGTGGTGCGCGTGGACGGCGTGGTGTTCTACCAAGTGCTGGACGCCTCCAAGGCGGCGTATGAGGTATCGAACCTGGAACAGGCCTCGCTGGCGCTGGTGATGACCAACATCCGCACCGTGCTCGGCTCGCTCGACCTGGACGAGAGCCTGAGCCAGCGCGACGCGATCAACGCCAAGCTGCTGCGCGTGGTGGACGAGGCGACCCACCCGTGGGGCGTCAAGGTCAACCGCATCGAGATCAAGGACATCGCGCCGCCGCGCGACCTGATCGACGCCATGGCGCGGCAGATGAAGGCCGAGCGCGAGAAGCGCGCCAACATCCTCGATGCCGAGGGCTTCCGCCAGGCGGCGATCCTCAAGGCGGAGGGCGAGAAGCAGTCGGTGATCCTGGCCGCCGAGGGCGAGAAGGAGGCCGCGTTCCGCGCCGCCGAGGCGCGCGAGCGTTCGGCCGAGGCCGAGGCCAAGGCGACGCAGATGGTCTCGGACTCGATCGCCAACGGCAACGTCAACGCGCTCAACTACTTCGTCGCCAACAACTACGTCGAGGCACTGAAGGAGATGGCCAAGTCGCCCAACCAGAAGATGCTGCTGCTGCCGATCGAGGCCACCGGCATTCTCGGCTCGCTGGCCGGCATCGCCGAGCTGGCGAAGGAGTCGCTCGGCCAGCAAGCCAAGGCCGGCGTGATCCAGCCGCCGCCGCGCTGAGCACACCGGGAGACAGGCCATGTGGGATCTTTCGGCGCATTACCTGTGGTGGATCCTCGCCCTGCTGCTGATCGCGGGCGAGGTGCTGCTGCCGGGCTACTTCATGTTGTGGATCGGCCTGGCCGCCGCGGCGATGGGCGTGCTGCTGTGGCTGGTGCCGGGCATCGGCCTGCTGCTGCAGGCGGTGCTGTTCGCCGCGCTGGCGCTGATCGCCTGCGTGATCTACGCGCGCACGCTGCGCCCGCGCATCGAGCGCAGCATGCCCGGCAGCGAGCGGCTGAATCGTCGCGCCGAGCAGATGATCGGCCAGCGCTACGTGCTCACCGAGGCCATCGTCAACGGTCGCGGCAAGGCGCGCGTGGGCGACGGCGAATGGCTGGTGGCCGGGCCGGAGCTGCCGCTGGGCGCCACGGTGGAGGTGGTGGCGGTGGACGGCACCACGCTGCAGGTGCGCGCCGCCGCATGAGCGTGCGCGGCCACCGGGCGCACGCATGGTGCAGGCGCATGGCATGAGCGCCGTCGCGCCCGCGGTCGTGTCGGCGGATTTCTCCACCGCCGCGCTCAACACGCGCATCGGGTTCCTGGTGGAGCTGGCGCGCCGGCTCCACCAGTACGGCACCTCGGCGCCGCGGCTGGAGACGGCGATCGCGCGCTCGGCGCAGCAGATGGGGCTGGCGGCCGACGTGTGGTCCAGCCCCACCGCCATCATCATTTCCTTCGCGGATCTCGCCCAGGGTGACGAGGGCCTGGCCCAGGTCACCCAGGTGATGCGCCTGCCGCCGGGCGACGTGAACCTGGCGCGGCTGTGCGAGGCGGACGAGATCGCCGACCGCGTGATCTCCGGCGAGATCGAACTGCGCGAAGGCTTTCGACTGCTGCGCCTGCTCGGCCTGCCGGACACGCGCCGGGCCCAGGCCAGCGTGATCGCCAGCTACGGCTTGTCCGCCACCTGCGTGGTGGGCCTGCTGCTGCACAGCTCGTGGGCCGACCTGATCGCGGCGGGACTGATCGGCCTGATGATCGGCGTGATCACGGTGCGCTCGGCCACCCGGCCGCGCCTGGCGGTGGCCAGCGACGCGATCTGCGCGCTGGTGGCCACCACCTTCGCGATCCTGGTGAGCGCCTTCGTGGTGCCGCTGGCGGTGAAGTCGGTGGTGCTGGCCGGGCTGATCGTGCTGATGCCGGGCATGGCGCTCACCACCGCCGTGCGCGAGATCTCCAGCCAGCATCTGGTGGCGGGCGTGGCGCGCATGGGCGGCGCGGTGGCGACCCTGCTCAAGCTCACCTTCGGCACCGTGGCGGCGACCCAGCTGTGCGCGGCGCTGGGCATCGACCCGGGGCATTACGTGCTCACGCCCCTGCCGGGCTGGGTCGATTACCCGTCGATGCTGCTGGGCGCATTCGGTTTCGCGATCCTGTTCCGCGCGGCGCGGCGCGACTGGCCGGTGGTGATGGGCGCGGTGATCGTGGGCTATCTGGCCACGCGCTGGGGCGGGCTGATTTCCGGCGCCATTCCGGGCGCGCCGTTTGGCGTGTTCCTGGGCGGATTCCTGCTCGGTGCATTGGCGAATGTGTATGCGCGGGTGATGCATCGACCCGGCGCGGTGATTCGTGAACCTGGAATCATTTTGCTGGTGCCCGGCAGTACGGGTTTTCGCAGCGTGTCGTACCTGTTCGAACGCGATACCACGCTCGGCATGGATACCGGCATTCTGCTCATTACCCTGCTTGTCTCGCTGGTCGCCGGCCTGCTGTTCGGTGATCTGCTGGTATCGCCGCGCCGCTCGCTTTAGTTCGCCGGCACTCCGCGAATGAGTGCGAATCGGTACTCTCTCTCCCTCCGGGAAAGGGTTGGGGTGAGGGTTCGGGCGAAGCGGCAATCAACACACCGCCAGTGGCACGAACTGCGCTGCGGCCGAGCCCTCATCCGCCGCTGCGCGCCACCTTCTCCCTGGGGGGAAGATACGTCCGCTGAACTTCGATGCCGATCGGAAAAAAACGCCGGCGCGAGGCCGGCGTTTTGCATGGCGCCATGACGGGATGCAGCGATCAGATCGCCAGATCCTTTTCCTTCTTGCCCGCCTTGAGTGCGTCGTTGAACCAGCGCGGGCGCTTGCCGCGGCCGGACCATGTCTGCTCCGGATTGGCGGGATTGCGGTACTTCGGCGCCACGGTGGTCTTGGCGCGGCGCGCCTTGGTGCCGCGGGCGCTGCCGAAGATGTCGTCGAACGAATAGCCTTCGGCCTTGATCAGCGCATGGATTTTTTCGCGCAGCTTGGCGACCTTTTCCTTGCGCAGTTCGTCCTGACGCATCTGGGCCTTGGCGATCAGCTCATTGAGCTGGCTGTGATTGAGGTTCTTGATGTCAACGGCCATGATAACTCCGCGTGGTTTTGCTAATGATTGGGTGTTTATCTCGCCATTGCGGCGAGTGCGCCATCCTGATGCGGGAGCGATTCTGGCGTAACTCCCATGCTTTTGCAAAATAACCATCCGCATGTGATGAATGCGTCACACCTGTTCGCCCACCTGCCATGTCCATTAAACAAGCCGGTCTGATTACTGGCGATTGCGGATACCGCTGCCATTCGCTGGCGGATCGAGTTCGTGAAACGCTTCGCGCTTATGCGCGCGGTCGCGGAATCGGTGGTTATGGCCCTCGCGACACCCGCCTGCCCGAGAGGCTGATCCGGGCGGCCATGGCCGCGATTTGCCACGCGTCGGGCGACGGCAACGCGTTGCGGATTTCCGGTGGCGCCGATCCGGCAAGGTGCGATGCATGCATCCGTCATGTGCGTTGATCCGACGGAGGCGAAGCCCCTGCAAGGCGTCCATGAAAAAGCCGCCCGCAGGCGGCTTTTGCAAGGCCATGCAAAAGGCGGTCAGGCGAGCAGGGCAAACAGCTCGTCGATGCCGAGCTGGCGGCTTTCGGCCTGGTCGCGGGCGCGATATTCCAGCGTACCGGCAGCGACGCCGCGTTCGCTCACCACCACGCGGTGCGGAATGCCGATCAGCTCCATGTCGGCGAACATGGCGCCCGGACGCAGGCCGCGATCGTCGAGCACCGCCTCGATGCCGCGTTCGGCCAGCTGCGCATACAGCGCTTCGGCCGCGGCGGTGACCTCGGGCAGGCCCTTGGGGTTGATCACGCACACGGCGACGCGCCACGGTGCCATCGCTTCGGGCCAGCGGATGCCGGCGTCGTCGTGGCGCTGCTCGATGGCGGCCGCGACGATGCGGCTGACGCCGATGCCGTAGCAGCCCATCAGCATCACCTGCGCCTTGCCCTGGTCGTCGAGCACGGTGGCATCCATCGCCTCGGCGTACTTGGCGCCGAGCTGGAACACGTGGCCGACCTCGATGCCGCGGGCGAGCTGCAGCGTGCCGCGGCCGTCCGGCGACGGATCGCCGGCGACCACCTGGCGGATGTCCTCCACGCGGGTGACCCGCGCGTCGCGCTCCCAGTTGGCGCCGGTGTAATGAGTGCCGTCGAGGTTGCCGCCGCAGACGAAATCCGCCAGCACGGCGGCGCTGCGGTCGACGATCACCGGGATGTGCCCGGGCAGGCCGACGGGCCCGAGCGAGCCGGGGCGGGCGCCGATCGCGGCGAGGATCTCCTCTTCGCCGGCCAGCACCGCCTCGCCGGGCAGCTCGGCCAGCTTGCCGGCCTTCACCTCGTTGATCTCGTGGTCGCCGCGCAGGCACAGCGCGACCAGCCCGTCGCGGCCCTTCACCAGCAGGGTCTTCACGCACTGCTGCGGCGACACCTTGAGGAAGGCGGACACGTCGTCGATGGTCTTCTGCGTGGGCGTATCGACCCGGACCAGCGCGGCGGACGGCGCCGGACGGGCGCCGGTCGGCGCCAGCGCCTCGGCCTTTTCCACGTTGGCGGCGTAGTCGGAGCCGTCGGAGAACGCGATCGCATCCTCGCCGGACTCGGCGATCACCTGGAACTCGTGGCTGGCGTTGCCGCCGATCGCGCCGGTGTCGGCCTGCACGGCGCGGAAGCTCAGGCCCAGCCGGGTGAAGATGCGCCCGTAGGCGTCGTACATCGCCTGGTAGGTCTGCGCCAGCGAGTCCTGGCCCAAGTGGAAGGAGTAGGCGTCCTTCATCAGGAACTCGCGCGCGCGCATCACGCCGAAGCGCGGGCGGATTTCGTCGCGGAACTTGGTCTGGATCTGGTAGAAGTTGACCGGCAGCTGCCTGTAGCTCTTCAGCTCCTGCCGCGCGAAGTCGGTGATCACTTCCTCGGCGGTGGGCGCGTAGCAGAACTCCTGCGCCTTGCGGTCGGCGATCTTCAGCAGCTGGCCGCCGAACTTCTCCCAGCGACCGGTTTCCTCCCACAGCTCGCGTGGCTGGATGGTGGGCATCAGCACCTCGATCGCGCCGGCGCGGTCCATCTCCTCGCGCACGATCGCTTCGACCTTGCGCAGCACGCGCAGGCCCAGCGGGCTCCAGGTGTACAGGCCGGCGGCAAGCTTGCGGATCATGCCGGCGCGCAGCATCAGCTTGTGGCTGACCAGCTCGGCTTCGGCGGGGACTTCCTTGACGGTGGCCAGGTGGAATTGGCTGAGGCGCATGCGATGGGGATCCGGCGGCTGGGTAAAGGCGCCGATTATGCCAGCCGCTGCCGGATTCCGGTGGGCGGGGTTCGCCCCGTCCGCGGGCTTACTGGCCCTGGCAATACTGGCTGTACTGGGCCTGCGCGGCGTCCAGTTGCTGCTTGCGCTCGGCGTCGTTGAGCGCCTTGGGCTGGCCGTCCTGCTCCATCACCACCGGGCCGCTGCCCTTGAGTGCGTCCAGATTGCTCCTGAGCGAGGCGCAGAGCTTGCTGCGGTTTTCCGGCGTGTCCTCCATCGGCGCGGCCGGCTGGGCGTCCATCCGGCCCTCGCCGGTGCCCGGCTCGGTGGCCGGTGCCGGGGCGACGATCGGATCCACGCTGCCGCTGAGCGTGACGCGGCTGTACTTGGTGCCCGCCGGCGGCGGCGATTCGGAGTAGTGCACGGTGCCCCGGGCATCGGTCCACTTGTAGGCCTGGGCATCGGCGGCGCCGGCGGCCAGCAGCAGAAGGGCGAACAGCGCGGGACGAAGCATGGGGTTCTCCGGAAGGAGCCGTGGCTCAGGCGCTCTTGGTAGCACCGGCGCGGGCCGGACTCAAGCGTCGGTGTTCTACAATGCGCGCCAGCCTTCACTGGATGGGTTCATGAGCGACGACACGCCAGTCCGACGACCGCGCCACCGCGGCATCTACCTGCTGCCGAACCTGTTCACCACCGCGGCGATGTTCTCGGGCTTCTACGCCATCGTGGCGAGCATCGGCGGGCGCTATGCCGAGGCCGCGATCGCGGTGTTCGTGGCGGCCCTGCTGGACGGCCTGGACGGCCGCGTGGCCCGGCTCACCGGCACCCAGACCGAGTTCGGCGTGCAGTACGACTCGCTGTCGGACCTGGTGAGCTTCGGGCTGGCGCCGGCGCTGGTGCTGTACACCTGGTCGCTGTCCTCGCTGCGCGACTACGGAGCGATGTGGGGCAAGGTGGGCTGGGCCGCGGCCTTCATCTACGCCGCCTGCGGCGCGCTGCGGCTGGCCCGCTTCAACACCCAGGTGGCGGTGATCGACAAGCGCTATTTCCAGGGCCTGGCCAGTCCGGCGGCGGCGGCGGTGTGCATGTCCTTCGTGTGGACCATGGAGAAGGTGGGCATCGCCGGCAGCACGCTGTGCTTCGTCACGCCGGTGCTGGCGGTGGTGGTGGGCCTGCTGATGGTGAGCAATTTCCGCTACTTCAGCTTCAAGTCGCTGCCGATGGGGCAGGGCGAGCGCGTGCCGTTCGTGTGGATGGTGATGCTGGTGCTGATCCTGGTGCTGCTGGCGATCGATCCGCCGCGGCTGCTGCTGGCGGTGTTCTCGCTCTACCTGCTGTCCGGGCCGGCACTCACCGTGTGGGGCCGCGCCACCCACCGGCGCGCACGGCGGAACGCGGGGTGATGGCGGCCGTGGCACTCGATCGCCGCCGCCGCGCCGTACTGCGGGCCATGGGCATCACCCCGTGGGTGCTGCGCGCACGCACGGAGGCGGCCGCGCAGTCGTTCGCCGTGGAACGGGGCGCCGCGTCGGCACGCGCGGCCCGGCCCAGCGGGCGCTGTGTGGTGCTGCTGCCGGCCGGCGCCGACGCCCGCGCGCTGGATCTGCTCGGCCGCGCGCTGACCGCCTGCGGCGCAGAGATCGCCCGCGCAGGCCGCATCCGCGTGGCCGACGGCCAGCTTTCCGACGCGGTACCGCACGCGCCGGTCTATCTGGTGTTCGGCCAGGCCCAGGCGCACGCGCTGGGGCGCGAGTTGCCGGCGGCGGTGATGAGCGAGGCGCACATCGCGCTGGTCGACGAGCCCGCAGCACTGCTTTCCGGTGCGGACGGCAAGCGACGCCTGTGGGCGGCGCTGCGGCAGGCGCGCCGCGTCCTCGGCGCCCGGGGCGACTAGCCATGGTCGCCGTGAGCCGGCCCGACAGCGAAATCCGCGCCCTGCGCGTGCAGGATCTCGATGCGGTCGCCGCGATGGAGGCCGACTCGTACGAGTTTCCCTGGAGCCGCGGCATCTTCGCCGACTGCCTGCGCGCCGGGCATCCGTGTTGGGTGCTGTGGGTACGCGGCGAGATCGCCGGCTACGGCATCCTGTCGATCGCCGCGGGCGAGGCACACGTCCTCAACCTCTGCATCGGCCGGGACTGGCGCGGGCTGGGCCTGGGCCGCCGCCTGCTGCTGCGCCTGCTCGACGTGATCCGCTGGAGCGGCGCCGAACGGATTTTCCTCGAAGTGCGCCCGTCCAACCCGGTCGCGCAGAAGCTCTACGCCTCGATCGGCTTCGTCGAGATCGGCCGGCGCCCGCGCTACTACCCGGCGCGGGATGGGCGGGAGGATGCGATCGTGATGGAGCTCGTGCTCGCCGCGCGATAGCTCGGTCGCGCGCCTCACCGGTTGTCGTTGTAGGAGCGCACCCTGTGCGCGAATGCTCTTGGCTCTGATGTCGATCAGGAGCAAAGACATTCGCGCACAGGGTGCGCTCCTACGGGCGCGGAGGATCAGCCGAGCTTGGCCGCCTGCTCGCGCAGTGCCGTCAACGTGGTGTTCCAGTCCACGATGCGCTGGCGCTCCTGTGCCACCACCTCGGCTGGCGCGTTGGCGACGAAGTTGGCGTTGCCGAGCTTGCCTTCGCACTTCCTGATCTCGCCCTCGATGCGGGCGATTTCCCTGGTCAGGCGTGTCTTTTCGGCGCTGAGGTCGATCAGGCCTTCCAGCGGAATCAGCACGCGCAGCGAGCCGACCACGGCGGCCGCGGCGGCCGGTTCGTCGGCGCCCGCTTCGATCCACTGCGGGGTTTCCACGCGGGCGAGGAAGCTGATCTGCGCGGCGAACTTGGCGGCGCGGGCGTGATCGCCGGCATCGCCGTCGGCCAGCAGCAGCGGGATGGTCTTGCCCGGGGCGATGTTCATTTCCGCGCGGATCCTGCGCACGCCGGAGAGCACGGCCTTGAACCATTCGATCTCAGCGGTGGCGGCCTCGTCGGCGGCGAAGTCGGCAGCCTGCGGGTAATTGCAAAGAATCAGCAGCTCTTCTGAAGAGTCCGGCATGGATGCCGGTTTGTTCTTTGCGCTCAGGGAGGAGCGCACAGGCAACTCCTGCCAGATTTCCTCGGTGATGAACGGGATGATCGGATGCAGCGCGCGCAGCATCGTTTCCAGCACCACCAGCAGGGTGTGCCGGGTGGAGGCCGCGGCGGTGGCGTCGTCGCCGTTGAGTGCAGGCTTGGACAGCTCCAGGAACCAGTCGCAGTACTCGTTCCACACGAACTCGTAGAGCGACTGCGCAAGCAGGTCGAAGCGGTAGCTGGTGAAGTGCTGCTCCACTTCGGCCAGCGTCTGCTTGAGGCGGGTGAGGATCCAGCGCTCGGCTTCGGTGACGGGCTTGGCAAAGCCCCTCTCCCCTCGGGAGAGGGGTTGGGGTGAGGGTGCGGAGGTGCCGGAAGCCTGCGCTCCGCCCGTACCCTCACCCGGCGCATCCGCGCCACCCTCTCCCGCGGGGAGAGGGGATTCCAGATTCATCAGCACGAAGCGCGCTGCGTTCCACAGCTTGTTGCAGAACGCCTTGTAGCCCTCGGCACGCTTGATGTCGAAGTTGATCGTGCGGCTGTAGCTGGCCAGTGCGGCGAAGGTGAAGCGCAGTGCATCGGTACCGATCGCGGTGATGCCGGCGGGGTAGTCCTTGCGCACGCGCTTCTCGACCTTCTCGCGCTCCTGCGGCAGCAGCAGGCTCCTGGTCGACTTGGCCACCAGCGGCTCCAGCGCGATGCCGTCGATCAGGTCCAGCGGGTCCAGCGTGTTGCCCTTGGACTTGGACATCTTCTGGCCCTCGGCGTCGCGCACGATGGCGTTGATGTACACCTCGCGGAACGGCACCTGGCCGGTGAAGTACCTGGTCGCCATCACCATGCGGGCGACCCAGAAGAAGATGATGTCGAAGCCGGTGACCAGCACCGCGCTGGGCAGGAAGATCCTGTCGTTCTCCCAGTTCGCCACCACCTCGCCGCGCTCGTTCTTCACCGGGCCGTCCATCGGCCAGCCCAGCGTGGAGAACGGCCACAGCGCGGCGGAGAACCAGGTGTCGAGCACGTCCTCGTCCTGGCGCAGCGCACCCACCGGCGGCTGCACGGCGTGGGCGCGCGCGTCGGCCTCGTCCTCGCCGACGAAGATGTTGCCCTGCTCGTCGTACCACGCCGGGATGCGGTGGCCCCACCAGAGCTGGCGGCTGATGCACCAGTCCTGGATGTTCTCCAGCCACTGCGTGTAGGTGGTGGACCAGTTCTCCGGCACGAAGGTGATCGCGCCGGAGCTCACCGCCTGCAGCGCCGGCTCGGTGATCGCCTTGCGCCCGCCGGGGCGGCCGTCGCGCAGCGTCTCGGAGGTGAGGTCGACGAACCACTGGTCGGTGAGCATCGGCTCGATCACTGCGCCCGAGCGCTGGCTCACCGGCACCTTGAGCTTGTGCGGCTTGGTTTCCACCAGCAGGCCGGCGGCTTCGAGGTCGGCGAGGACGGCCTTGCGGGCCTCGACGCGATCGAGTCCTCGGAACTTTTCAGGAATTAGCTCGAAAGTTGCCCGTCCATATTTTTGAGCCCCGTCCAGGTGGCCAGTGATCTCATCTGCATCGCGCGAGTACGCGTAGTCGTCGCTGGATTTGCTCTTAACCCGAGCGTCCAAGGTGAAGATGCTGATAAGACCTCCCTTCGGTAGGTCTTTCAGCTCATCGTTCTTGTGCCGTTCCCAGACTTGATAGTCGTTGAAGTCGTGTGCCGGGGTGATCTTCACGCAGCCGGTGCCGAACTCGCGATCGACGTAGTCGTCGGCGATCACCGGGATGGTGCGCCCGGTGAGCGGCAGGTGCAGCTGCTGGCCGATCAGGTGGGCGTAGCGCTCGTCTTCCGGGTGCACCGCCACCGCGACGTCACCCAGCATGGTCTCCGGACGCGTGGTGGCGACCACCACGCTCTCCGCGCCGTCGGTGGTCATGTAGCGGATCGACCACATCGAGCCGTCGCGCTCGACGTTGTCCACTTCGAGATCCGACACCGCCGTGCCCAGCGCCGGGTCCCAGTTCACCAGCCGGTTGCCGCGGTAGATCAGGCCGTCGCGGTACCACTGCACGAATACCTTGCGCACGGCGGCCGAGAGGCCCTCGTCCATGGTGAAGCGCTCGCGCGACCAGTCCGCCGCCACGCCAAGCCGGCGCATCTGGCGGGTGATGGTGGAGCCGGATTCCTCCTTCCACTGCCACACGCGCTCGACGAACGGCTCGCGGCCCAGGTCGTGGCGGGTCCTGCCCTCGGCGGCGAGCTGGTTCTCCACGATCTTCTGCGTGGCGATGCCGGCGTGATCCGTACCCACCTGCCACAGCGTGTTCATGCCGCGCATGCGCTGGTAGCGGATCAGCATGTCCATCACGGTCTGCTGGAACGCGTGGCCCATGTGCAGGGTGCCGGTGACGTTCGGCGGCGGCAGCAGGATGCAGTACGGGTCGCCGTGGCCGGAGGGCCTGAACACGCCGCTCGCCTCCCAGCGGGCATACCAGGTGGACTCGATCTGGGCGGGTTCGAAGCTCTTTTCCATGGGGACTCGCTAATGACGCGGCCTGGGCAGGCGCGTCGTGATCGGGCGTAAAGGAATGTCTGATTTTGTCCGTCATTCCTGCGCAAGCAGGAATCCAGTGTCTTGGGTGTTCAGTCGCTTGAAGGCACTTCGATCCCAGCTTGCGCCGGGATGACGAGCAAAAAGCCGGTTGTTCAGACCTTCCCGAAACGCGCCATTGTACGGGCCGCGCCCGGGGCTGCCAAAAGCGGCATCCGCGAACGCGCCGGCGTGTGCGGGCTGGCATGACGCAGCGTGGGTTTCGCGCTTGGCCCGGAATGCGAGAATCGCCGGACGCGGGTCGACCGCGGGCAGCAGGGCAGTCGGCAGGTGCGAACGATCAATGAGGGAGCGGCCGGGAACGCGCCGCAGGCACGGGCTCGCCGCGGTCGGCGATGGGGGCTCGCCCTGGCGCTGCTGGCAACGATGGCCACGGGCGCGGCACACGCCGAGGTGCCCCGGCCGGCCGGCTGGACGCTGCAGTTCGGCGACGACTTCGACGGTGCGGCGGGCCAGCTGCCCTCGGCCGAACGCTGGCGTGTCGACACCGGCCACGGCTATCCCGGCGGCCCCGCGAGCTGGGGCACGCACGAGGTGCAGCGCTACACCGCCGACCCGGCCAACGTGAGCCTGGACGGCCGCGGCCACCTGCGCATCACGCCGCGTCGCGACGCAGCGGGCGAGTGGACCTCGGCGCGCATCGAGACGCAGCGCGACGACTTCCGCCCGCCCGACGGCGGCGTGCTGCGGATGGAAGCGCGCCTGCGCATGCCGGACGTCAGCGGTGAGGCCGCGCTCGGCTACCAGCCGGCGTTCTGGGCGCTGGGCGAGAGCTTCCGCCGCACCGGCCAATGGCCGCAGGCGGGCGAGTTCGACATCATGGAGAACGTCAACGGGCTCAACCTGGTGTGGGCCACCCTGCATTGCGGCGTGCTGCCGGGCGGGCCCTGCGACGAGCCCAACGGCCTCGGCCAGCACCGCCCCTGCGCCCCCACCACCTGCCAGGGCGGTTTCCACACCTACACCTTCGAATGGGACCGCCGCGTGGCGCCCGAGGCGCTGCGCTGGTACCTCGACGGCCGGCTCTACGGCGTGATCACCCGCGATCGCCTGCCGCCGGCCACGTGGCAGGAAATCACCGGCCAGCGCGGCTACTTCCTGCTGCTCAACGTCGCCATGGGCGGCGACTTCGCCTATGCGATCTCCGGCGGCCGCGACACGCCGGTGCCGGCGACCGAGCCGGGCCACCCGATGGTGGTGGATTACGTGGCGGTGTGGACACGGGTCGGCCGGCCGTGAATTTTCCGGCCGCGACCATCGCGGCCTTACGCCGGGCGCAGCGTGCGGCCGTAGGCGTGCACCTCGTCCACCAGCACCTTCACGTGTTCCGGGTCGACTTCCGGCGTGATGCCGTGGCCGAGGTTGAACACGTGGCCGGGGTGGTTGCCGTAGCTGTCCAGCACGGCGCGCGCCTCGCGGCGGATCACCTCGGGCGAGGCGCGCAGGATCGCCGGATCGAGATTGCCCTGCAGCGCCACCTTGCCGGCCACGGCGCGGCGGGCGTCGGCCAGGTCGAGGGTCCAGTCCACGCCCAGCGCGGCGCAGCCGGTGTCGGCCATCTCGGCCAGGTGCGCGCCGGCGCCCTTGGAGAACAGGATCACCGGCAGCGCGCCGGCCACCGCGTCGGCCTTCAGTGCCTCCACCACGTGCTGCATATAGCGCAGCGAGAACTCGCGGAACGGCGCGGGGCCGAGCAGGCCGCCCCAGGTGTCGAACACCATCAGTGCCTGCGCGCCGGCACGGGCCTGGGCGATCAGATAGGCCGCGACGGCGCGCGCCAGCGTGTCGAGCAACTGGTGGGCGAGCGCCGGCTCGTTCCAGCACATCGCCTTGAGCGTGGCGAAATCCTTCGAGCCCTGGCCCTCGACCATGTAGCAGGCCAGCGTCCACGGGCTGCCGGAGAAGCCGATCAGCGGCACGCGGCCGTCCAGCTCCTGGCGGATCAGCCGCACCGCGTCCATCACGTAGCGCAGCTCGCCGTCCATGTCGGGGACGGTCAGATTCTGGATCGCCGCCGCGTCACGCACGGGACGGGTGAACTGCGGACCTTCGCCCGCGGCGAAACTGAGCCCAAGCCCCATCGCGTCGGGGATGGTGAGGATGTCGGAGAACAGGATCGCCGCGTCGAGATCGAACCGTTCCAATGGCTGCAGCGTCACCTCGCAGGCGAACTCGGGGTGCTGCGCCAGCCCCATGAAGCTGCCGGCGCGTTCGCGGGTGGCGCGGTATTCGGGCAGGTAGCGACCGGCCTGGCGCATCACCCAGATCGGCGTGGTGTCGGTGGGTTCGCGGCGCAGGGCGCGCAGGAAGCGGTCGTTTTTCAGGGGGGCGGACATGAGCGTGCCTTGGCAGATCGATGGGTGAGGGCGGATCGGAGACGGTCCTGCACGGATGTCGGCTGGCTGTAGGAGCGCACCCTGTGCGCGAACAACACCGGCCCCGTAGCTCGATCCTTCGCCCACAAAGCGGGCTCCTACAGGCATCGGCGGATCGAGCGATCAACGTTGATAGGGCCCATCCAGGCCCTGGCTGAACATCACGCGGTAGCCGCGCTTGAGCTGGGCATCGCGCGCCTTCTCGAATGCGGCGATCGCCTCGTCGCGCTCCAGGTACTGCTCGCGCCTGAGCGTGGCCTTGCCGCCCTGCGTGCCGGTTTCGCGGTACAGCGTCCAGCCGCCGAGCAGATCCTGCTCGAGCACGATCTGGACGTAGCGCGGTGCTTCGGTCGCGGCGGGCGGGGTTTGCAGGTAGAGGCGCATGGCGTCCGGGGAGGGTGGTTCGGGTGCGGCCGGGAGGCCGCAAACGCGCCATTCTAGAAGGCCGGCGCCGATGGCGCGAGCGCGCCGGTTCAGTGTTCCGGCGGTGGCGGCATGCGGCGATGGCGGGTGAACCGCTCGGCCAGCAGCGGCAGCAGCGAGATAAGCGCGATGCCGCCCAGCGGCAGCAGCACGCTGCGGTGGAACAGCAGGCCCAGTCCGATATGGTCGCTCTGGCTGAGCGCATCGCCGAGCCCGGCGCCGACCAGGTTCTCGAACACCAGCGTCACCGTGCCGCCCAGCCAGGTGGCGCCGAGGAACAGCCACGGCCCGCAGCGCAGCCAGGCCAGACAGACGGTCACCGCACCGAACGGCAGCACCGGCACGAAGCGCAGGAACAGCGTGTAGCTCACCGGATGGTGGGCGAAGCCGTGGCGCAGGCGCTCGACCATCCGCGGCGGACACTTGCGGCCGGCGCCGAAGGCGTAGCGGCTGGCCAGGAACAGGATCAGCGAGCCCAGCGTGAGCGCGATCGAGGAATAGATCGTGCCCTCCACCACGCCGAAGGCGAAGCCGCCGGCGAGGATGATCACGATGGTGCCGGGAATGCCGGTGGCCATGCCCAGCGTCAGCAGGCCGATGTAGGCCAGCCGCGACAGCCACGGCGCGATGGCGATCTCCGCGCGCAGGCGCTCCTGGTGCGCCACCAGGTATTCCGGACTGAACCGGGCGAGCGTGCCGGACGCATACAGCGCAATGCCGGCGAGCACCAGCAGGATCAGCGGCAGCGCGGCACGCAGCCGGCTCAATAGCCCGGCCCGCTTTCGCCGTAGGCGGCGAGCACCGTGCGCGCCTGCTGGCGCAGGATGTCGCGGCGCACGGCGATGCCGCGGCGCTCCAGCTCGCCGATCCAGTCGGCCGGCAGCGGGCCCTCGTCGAAGTCGGTCAGCTCCTCCACGTCGGCCGCGCGGGCGCCGATCAGCAGCTCGTCGATGCCCGCCCACACCGTGGCGCCGTAGCACTGACAGCACGGCTGCGCGCTGGTGGCCAGCACGTAATGCCCGCCGTCCTCGTTGAGGCGGAAGCGCTGCAGCCGCTGCTGGGCACCCATGTACGCCATCATCTCGGCGTGTGCCACCGAGCAGTTCTGCGCGATCACCCGGTTCACGCCGGCGGCGATCAGCCGCCCTCCGCCGTCGAACACGGCCGCGCCGAACGGGCCGCCGCTGCCGTTGGCCACGTTGTGGCGCGACAGCTCGATCGCCAACCCCACGCGCTCCTCGTCGGTGAGGTAACGGCGCGCGGTGTCGGCCACGTCGCCCAGCCATGGCGGCAGGGTGAGATGGATCTGGATCGGAAGCATCGCCACCGGACTCAGACCTTGCTCGCCCAGGTATCGCGCAGCGTCACCACGCGGTTGAACACCGGATGGTGCGCGTGATGGTCGACGCGGTCGGCGACGAAATAGCCCAGCCGCTCGAACTGGAAGTGCTGCTCCGGTTCGGCCAGCGAGGCGGCACGCTCCACCCAGCCGGTGATGACGCGCTTGGCCTCGGGGTTGATGTGCTCGATCCAGGATTTGCCGTCGCTCTCGTCGTCCGGCGCCGGCACGGCGAACAGGCGGTCGTACAGGCGCACCTCGGCGGCCACGCCGTGCATGGCGCTGACCCAGTGGATGGTGCCCTTTACCTTGCGATCGGCGCCCGGCAGGCCGTGGCGCGATTCCGGATCGAGCGTGCAGCGCACCTCGGTCACCTGGCCGTCGGCGTCCTTGATGACTTCCTCGCACTTGACGATGCCCACGCCGCGCAGGCGCACTTCGCCCTCAGGCTTGAGACGGTGGAAGCCCTTCGGCGGCACCTCGGCGAAATCGTCGCGCTCGATCCATACCTCGCGCGCGAACGGCACGCTGCGGCTGCCGAAGCTCTCGTCCTTCGAATGGTTGGCGAAGGTGAGGGTTTCCTCGTGGCCTTCCGGCAGGTTGGTGATCACCAGCTTGAGCGGGTCGAGCACGGCCATGCGGCGCGGCGCGGTGGCGTCGAGATCCTCGCGCACGCAGCCTTCGAACACGGCGTAGTCGATCACGCTGTTCTGCTTGGAGACGCCCAGACGCTCGATCAGCAGTCGGATGCTGGCCGGGGTGAAGCCACGCCGGCGCAGGCCGCGCAGGGTGTTCATGCGCGGGTCGTCCCAGCCGTCGACGTGGCCCTCGTTCACCAGTTGCGCGAGCTTGCGCTTGGAGGTGATCGAGTAGCTCAGGTTGAGGCGCGAGAACTCGATCTGGCGTGGCTTGCTGGGTTTCGTCTCCAGCCCGGCATCGACCAGCGGCTGCCACAGCTCGGGATGGTTCGGCAGGTCCACCGCGTCGACGAACCAGTCGTACAGCGGGCGGTGGTCCTCGAACTCCAGCGTGCACAGCGAATGGGTGATCGACTCCAGCGCGTCGGACAGGCAGTGCGCGTAGTCGTACATCGGGTAGATCGGCCAGGCGTCGCCGGTGTTCTGGTGGGCGACCTTGCGGATGCGGTAGATCGCCGGGTCGCGCAGGTTGATGTTGCCCGCGGCCATGTCGATCTTCGCGCGCAGCGTCTTGCTGCCGTCGGCGAACTCGCCCGCGCGCATGCGGCGGAACAGGTCCAGGTTCTCTTCCACCGAGCGGTCGCGGAACGGCGAGTTGCGGCCCGGCTCGGTCAGCGTGCCGCGGTAGGCGCGCACCTGGTCGGCGTCGAGGTCGTCCACATACGCCTTGCCGTCCCCGATCAGCTTGAGTGCCGCGCGGTAGAACACCTCGAAGTAGTCCGAGGCGTGGCGCAGCTCGTGCCAGTCGTAGCCGAGCCAGCGCACGTCCTCCTTGATACCCTCGACGAACTCGGGGTCTTCCCGGCCCGGGTTGGTGTCGTCCAGGCGCAGGTTGCACCAGCCGCCGTCGAACTCGCGGGCGATGCCGAAGTTCAGGCAGATCGCCTTGGCATGGCCGATGTGCAGGTAGCCGTTCGGCTCCGGCGGGAAGCGGGTGCGGGTGGTGGCGTGCTTGCCGCTGGCCAGGTCGTCGCGAATGATCTGGCGGATGAAGTCGCGCGGGGCGTCGGACGCGGGGCTGGACGGAGCGCTGGGGGTTTCGTTGGACATCGGGTGACTTCGGCTCGCGACGCGGGGGGCGGAAATCCGCGAGTTTACCCGGTCGCAGGTTGCCGGCCATCGGCAAGCCCCGCTGCGGCGGCGCTTGCCGGGGCCACGCATCCCCACTAGCGTGCGGGGCATGCACATCGCCTACCGCGCCGAAACCCTGATCGATGCCCACCTGGTGAAGGACGCGCTGGAGCGTGCCGAGATCCCCGCCTTCGTCACCGGCGAATACCTCACCGGCGGCGTGGGCCAGTTGCCGGCGATGGATTACGTGTTGGTGATGGTGCCCGAATCGGCTCGGGCAGCCGCTGCGGCGGTTGTCGGCGAGGTCGGCTGCGCCCTCGCCGAGGCACGCCAGGAGGCATCCGGCTGGACCGACGCCCCCGGGACGGTGGTCATCCCAGGGTGAGAGGCTGAGAAAAAATCGCCCGCCTGCTGCGACCGTCGCCAAACGCCCGTGCCGGCGGCGCGCTCGCTACGGCGGTCGAATGTTTCCCAGCCTCAGCGCATGGCCTGCCCCATGACATGTTGAGGAAAGCCACGGGCAGGAGCATGGCGGCCGGTGTCACCCTTTTGCGGCCTGTCGGGCTTTGCACGGCCGGGCTGCGAATCCGGCGGTGCGGTCCCTGTTTCCGCCGCTTCGCCGACCCATGGAACCACCATGGGCCGACGAAACGTCGAAAACCTGTTCTCGCCCAGCCGACTTCTCGCCTCGACCAAGCAAAGCCCGACAGGCTGCTAGCCCATGGATTGCTCCCCGTTGAACGGTAGGCCGACTTTGTCAGACGCAACCGCCGAGGCGCTTGCCAGGCATCCTCCCAGGCTGGGTCTCGCCGCATTGCTGCGGTCTGCCTTCCGGCATGAGGACCTTTCCGTCCACCTGCCATCGCTGATCGAGCGCGCCGAGCGCGATGACGCCTACGCCCTGCTGGACCTGGCGCTGATCCAGCAGATGCGTTTCCGGAAGGAAAACGGCCTGGCCCTGCTGCGGCAGGCGTTGCAGTTGCAGCAGCTGTACCGGATCGGCGATGCGCCGGCCGATGCACTGCACGTGCTGGTGATCAAGACCCCCGGCGACCTGATGGCCAACACCCCGGTGGAGTGCCTGCTCGAGGACGCCGGATTTCGTGTCGATGCCCTCTATGTCGGCGCCGCGCTGCCGTGGCCGTCGCAGCTTCCCGCCCACGACCTGGTATTCGTGGCGATCAGCGAGGCGGATGCGCATGTCGAGGTGTTGCAGCAACTGGATCGCTACCTGGCGGACTGGTCGTGCCCGGTGCTGAACCGACCGGCGCGGATCCCGGCGCTGTCGCGCGGCGAGGCATTCACGCGCCTCGCCGACGTCGACGCCATCCGCATGGCCACGACCATCCGCGTGTCGCGCCAGGCGCTCGAGCAGGTCGCCGCCGATCCGGCACGAGCGGCAACCTGCCTGCCCGGGGTCGGGTTTCCGGTGATCGTGCGACCGCTCGGCTCGCATGCCGGAACGCAGCTGGAGCGTATCGCCACGCCGGCTGACCTGGGCGCCTATCTAGCCGGCACCGACGCTTCCCGTTTCTTTGTCGCCGATTTCATCGACTACGCCGCGCCCGACGGCCTGTTTCGCAAATACCGGATCGTGCTGATCGACGGCCGGCCGTTCGTCTGCCACATGGGCATCTCGCAGCACTGGATGGTGCATTACCCGTACGAGGAAATGACCGCCCACGCCGACCGTCGTGCGGAGGAGGCGGCCTGCATGGCCGGCTTCGACGACGACTTCGCACGCCGGCATGCGGCGGCCTTCGCCGCGATCGCGCAGCGCTTCGGCCTGGACTACATCGGCATGGACTGCGCGCAGACCGCCGACGGCCGGCTGCTGGTGTTCGAGTTCGCCAATGCCCTGGTCGTGCATGCCATCGACGATCCGGCGCTGTTTCCCTACAAGGCGGCGCAGATGCGCAAGGTGCTCGGCGCATTCGCCGGGATGCTGCAGCGGCGCGCCACTCCCGATGACCCGGCCAGTCCTGCGGTGACCCATGCTGTCTAATCTGCTCAACTTCTCCGGTGGTCCGGGTGCCTTGCCGGTGTCCGTGCTCGAACAGACCCGGCAGGCGATCATCGCCCTGCCGGAAACCGGGCTCTCCGTGCTCGGCATGAGCCATCGCTCGGACTGGTTCAAGGCGCTGCTGCAGGAGGCGCAGGACAACATCCGTGTCCTGCTCGGCGTGCCGGAGCGCTACCACATCCTGTTCCTGCAAGGCGGCAGCAGCCTGCAGTTCTCGATGATCCCGATGAACTTCGCACATCGGGCGGCCGTACCGGCCGAGTTCGTCTCGTCCGGCTACTGGAGCCGCAAGGCGGTCACCGAGGCGGCGCCGGTGGTGCCGGTGCGCACGGTCTGGGACGGTTACGACGAGGGGTTCCGCCGCCTGCCGGACTGGGCGTCGCTGGAGCACCATCCGGAAGCGCCGTTTCTGCACTACATCTCCAACGAGACGGTCGAGGGCCTGCAATTCCGCGATGCGCCGCTGCCTGGGCCGGTGCCGCTGATCGCCGACATGTCCTCGGACTTCCTGTCACGACCGTTCGACATCGGACGCTACGCGATGGTCTATGCCCATGCGCAGAAGAACCTTGGCCCGGCCGGCGTGACGTTGGCGCTGATCGATGACGCAATGCTTTCGCGCATCCCCGGTGGCTTGCCGCCGATGCTGGACTACCGTACCCACGTCAAGCACGGCTCCAACTACAACACGCCGCCGGTGTTCTCGATCTACGTGCTGAACCTGGTCAGCCGCTGGCTGCGCGACGAGATCGGCGGCGTCGACGCGATCGAGCAGATCAACGCGCGCAAGGCGGCCGCGCTCTATGGGGCACTCGAGCGCCACGTCAACCTCTTCGAGATCCATGCGGAGCCAGAGGCGCGCTCGCTGATGAACGTGGCGTTCCGGCTGCGCGACCCGGCGTTGCACGACGGCTTCCTCGCCGAGAGTCGCGCCGCCGGGTTCTCCGGGCTGGAGGGGCATCGTTCGATCGGCGGCTTGCGGGCCTCTCTTTACAATGCTGTGGGCGAGCCTGCCGTTGCACGGTTGACGGAGCTGCTGGACGACTTCGCTGCCCGGCATGGCTGAGAGGCTGAGAAAAAATCGCCCACCTGCTGCGACCGCCGCCAAACGCCCGGCGGCGCCCAACGCACCTTGTCACGAACGCTTGGCGGCGCTCTCGCTACGGCGGTCGAATTTTTCTCAGCCTCTGAGCCTGGTGACCGTGGTATGACGCGCGCACCGCTGTGCCGTATTCGCTTCCTCCCCCACCCGGACACGCCATGACTTCGCTTGCCGGTCTCGTTCGTGCCGTGCCCGATTTTCCCAGCCCGGGCATCGTGTTTCGCGACATCACTCCGCTGCTGGCCGACGCCGGTGGCTTCGCCCGCTGCATCGATGCGCTGGCCGAGCCGTGGCTGGAGCAGGGCGTGCAGGCAGTGTGTGGGATCGAGTCGCGCGGTTTCATCTTCGGCGCTGCACTGGCGCAGAAGCTCAACGCTGGCTTCGTGCCGCTGCGCAAGCCGGGCAAGCTGCCGCCGCCGGTGACCAGCGTGGACTATCAGCTCGAATACGGCAGCGACCGGCTGGAAGCGCGAACCGATGCGCTCCGGTCCGGTGAGCACACGCTGATCGTCGACGACGTGCTGGCCACGGGTGGGACGTTGCTGGCGGCACGGGCGCTGGTGGAGCAGCTCGGCGCGCGGTTGGCCGGAGCGGCTGTAGTGGTTGAGCTCGATGCGCTGGGCGGGCGGCTGCGCTGGCACGGTGATGCGCCGCTGCACAGCCTGCTGCATTACTGAGTCGCCGCACGCGTGAAGACGCGCTCACCGCGCTGAACCTGACGCCGCTGCATGGAGACTCTTCGCCGTTCGTTGACCGCTCCGACACTGCACAGGGGCGAGGGTTGGCGGCAAGCGCGGTGAGTTGCCGCGGCTGGCGCTGCCGCGGTTCGCGGCGCGTCCATCGTAACGGAGGGACCATTCCATGCTCGTCACCATTCTGATCGTGCTGCTCATCCTCGCCCTGATCGGCGGCCTGCCCACCTGGGGCTATTCGCGCAGCTGGGGTTACTGGCCGTCTGGCATCGTCGGAACCATCCTGATCATCCTGGTGGTGCTGTGGCTGCTGGGTCGGATCTGACGTCGAGAAACGTCAGCGCTGGATGGTGAGCGACTCGACGTACACCAGTTCGCAGGCGCCGTTGCCGGTGTCCTCGCGGGTCAGCGAGCTGTTCCAGTGCCAGCCGTCCGGGCGGCTGGCGTCGACCAGGAAGCCCTCGATGCGCACCACCTCGCCGGGGCGCACGCGATTGAGCATCGCGCGCACCCCGGCGTCGGCGGGAATCAGGTGCATGCACCGCTTTCCACAGCACCAGCACGCCGAGCGCGAGCTGGCGGCCGTTCACGCCGGCCTCCCGACCGGCGCGCTCATGCGCGTGCGCCGATCCTGGCGGCGGTGCCCGGAGGCTTGCCGGGGCGGGTGGGCGTGGCGATCGAACGCGGGTCCAACAACCCCGGTGGCAGGCGCTTGAACACCTCGGCCAGTTTCAGCAGGAAGCCGTGCATGGCCGAACTCTTGCGCCACACCATCGCCACCCGGCGGCTGGGCGCCGGATGCCTGAACTCGATCAGGTGCAGGTTGCCCGACGGTGCCACCGGCGGCTTCACCGCCAGCGTCGGCAGCAACGTGATGCCGACCTCGGCCGAGACCATCTGGCGCAGCGTCTCCAGGCTGGTGGCGCGAAAACCGTTGCGCTCGCCCGCGCCGGCGAGGTGGCACACCTCCAGCGCCTGGTCGCGCAGGCAGTGGCCGTCCTCCAGCAGCAGCAGGCTCTCGTGCGAGATGTCGGCCAGTTTGAGCTGGCCGTGCTTGTGCGCCAGGTGGTGCGACAGCGGTACCGCCAGCACGAACGGTTCCTCGAACAGATACTCCACGTGCAGGCTGTCCTCGTGCAGCGGCAGGGCGAGGATGCCGGCATCGAGCCTGCCCTCGCGCAGCAGGCGCACGATCACCTCGGTCTTCTCCTCCACCAGCAGCAGTTCGAGCCGGGGAAACGCCTCGCGCACCATCGGCACGGAATGCGGCAGCAGGTAGGGGCCGAGGGTAGGGAAAATGCCCAGCCGCACCGTGCCCGTTTCCGGATCGCGCGTGCGCCGCGCCACCGCGCGGATCTGCTCGACCTCGTTGAGCACCTCGCGGGCGCGATCGGCGATGTCGCGACCGACCTCGGTGAGCAGCACCTTGCGCGGCGCGCGCTCGACCAGCGCCACGCCCAGTTCCTCCTCCAGCTTCTTGATCTGGGTGGACAGGGTGGGCTGGCTGACGAAGCAGGCCTCGGCGGCGCGGCCGAAGTGGCGGTGCTCGGCGAGGGCGACGAGGTAATGCAGATCGCGCAGGTTCATGGCCGGTGTCGGCTCCGATACATAGCTTCAAGCTATGCATGTCGAGGATAACAATCAATTTGAACGATGCAAGCGGGACGCCTGCCTTTGCTCCCGCCACTGCCGCGGCGGGCTTCCCCCTCCCTGGCCCGACATCCCGCAACCGGGCAGCCCGCCCGATCGGCCCCGGCTCCCCCCATCCGCCCGGCACCGGGCTGCCCACCGGCGACCAGGCCCCCTTCGCCGCCGGTTTTTTTGCCGGTTTTTCGACTACTGCACGGTGACTTCCACCGTGACGTGCACCAGTTCCTCGTGCACCGACAGGTGGCGGCGCACCTCGTGCGCGGTCAGCGGCGCACTCGACACCAGCGCCAGGATGCAGGCATAGCGGCCCTTGCCCACGCGCCACACGTGCAGGTCGCTGATCGCCGCGGCGGGCAGCGCCTGCCCGACTACCTCGCGAATCTCGGCGACCACCGGTGCATCCATCTCCGCGTCCAGCAGCACGCGGCCGGACTGGCGCATCAGCCCCACCGCCCAGCGCGTCCAGCAGCAGCGCGCTGGTGTAGCCGGCAAGCACCTCGATCTTTCAGGTGCCGAAGGCGAAGCGGCGGTTGCCGGCGAGGCGGCGGGCCAGCCCGTAGGCGGTCAGCGACAGCCCCAGCGCCAGCGCGTGCGAGCTCATGTGCCAGCCATCGGCGAGCAGCGCCATCGAGTTCAGCGCATAGCCGCCGGCGATCTCCACAGGCCACCTGCGTGAACATGTGACCCCCGCGGGCGGCAGCGGGGAGGGTGAACCGGATCCCGCGCTGGCGGTGCTGCGCAGCTATCTGAAGTAGGCGTCGCCGTGGCCGGCCGCCGGCCATGCCTTCTGGCACTGGGGCGCAGGTCATGCGCCGCCTAGCGTTCCGGATTCCCTCGTTTCAGGAATCCCCGTCATGCGCCTCGCCCGCCCGCTCCTGCTCACCGCCCTGGCCACCTGCTGCGCTACCGCGCTGGCGGCCGGTGCCGATCCGGTGCCCCACGGCCGCCTGCCCGGCTGGGCCATGCCGCAGTCCTACCAGCTCGCGTTCAAGGTGGACCCGCGCCAGGCCGATTTCTCCGGTCACACGGTGATCAGCGTGAAGCTGGCGCAGGCCTCCGACCACGTGTGGCTGCACGGCAGCGATCTGAAGGTGTCGAAGGTGGTCGTGACCGACGCGGCCGGCAAGACCGGCGCCGGCAAGTACGTGGCGGTGGCACCGAAGGAGGGCGTGGCGCGCATCGACTTCGGCCGCACGCTCAAGCCGCAGACGATCAAGCTTTTCATCGACTACACCGCACCGCTCAACCAGCAGCTGCAGGGCCTGTACAAGGTCAGCCATGAAGGTCAGCCCTACGCGATGACGCAGATGGAGCCGATCAGTGCGCGCTACGCCTTCCCCGGCTTCGACGAGCCCGGCATCAAGACCCCGTTCGACCTCACGCTGACCGTACCGAAGGACGAGAACGCGGTGGCCAACACCGCGCAGATCAAGCAGGTGGACGACGGCAACGGCTGGAAGACGCTCACCTTCTCGCAGACCAGGCCGCTGCCGACCTACCTGGTGGCGTTCGGCGTGGGTCCGTGGGACATCGTCAAGGGGCCGGACATCGCGCCCGACGACTACCGCAGCACCGTGCTGCCGCTGCGCGGGGTGGCGGCCAAGGGCGAAGGCCATCGCATGCAGCACGTGCTCGGCGAGACGCCGAGCATCATCCACGCGCTGGAGGACTATTACGGCTTCGGCTACCCGTTCGACAAGCTCGACCTGCTCGCTGCGCCCGACTTCGCCGCCGGCGCGATGGAGAACCCGGGCCTGGTCACCTTCCGCGACTGGCTGCTGCTGCTCGATCCGGATTCCCCGGCGCAGTACGTGCGCGGCTCGTTCAATGTCACCGCGCACGAACTGGCGCACCAGTGGACCGGCGACACGGTGACCACCGCGTGGTGGAACGACATCTGGCTCAATGAAGCCTTCGCCACCTGGATGCAGCAGAAGGTGACGATGAAGGTGCACCCGGAATACCGCGCGGATCTGGACCGCATCCGCGGCGCGCAGGGCGCGATGAACAACGACAGCCTGGTCAGCGCGCGCAAGATCCGCCAGGAGATCACCGGCAACGGCGACATCATGACCGCGTTCGACGGCATCACCTACCAGAAGGGTGCCGCGGTGCTGGGCATGTTCGAGAACTACGTGACGCCGGCGGTGTTCCAGAAGGGCATGCGCGCCTACACCCAGGCGCACAAGTTCGGCAACGCCACCGCCGACGACCTGGTCGATTCGATCGCCCAGGCCGCCGGCATGGGCGCCGATTTCAAGGCCGCGTTCAAGAGCTTCCTCAACCAGTCCGGCGTGCCCTATGTGCAGACCCGGCTGGAGCAGAAGGACGGCCAGACCGTGCTGCACCTGAGCCAGAGCCGCTACCTGCCGGTCGGTTCCACCGGCGACAGTGCGCGCGTGTGGGGCGTGCCGGTGTGCGTGCGCTACGGCACCGCCGGCGGCAGCAAGGTCAGCTGCGAGATGCTCGACAAGGCGCAGGGCTCGATGGTGCTGGCCGGCGCCAGCACGCCGACCTGGGTGATGCCCAACGCCGGCGCGCAGGGCTACTACCGCTTCGGCATGACCAGGGCCGACCTCGCCTCGCTGGGCAAGCGGATCGGCTCGCTGGCCGACACCGAGCAGCTGGCCTATGCCGATGCGGTGGGCGCCAGCTTCCGCCACGGCGACATCGACGCCGCCGACGCGCTGGCCGCGCTCAAGCCGCTGGCAGCGTCCAAGACCAACGAGGTCGCCACCGCGCCGCTGGGCACCTTCGGCTGGATCTGGCGCAACCTCGCCAGCACCGACGCGCAGCGCGCGAAGCTGGCCGCGTGGGCGATGGACGCCTACCTGCCGCGGCTGGAGTCGCTCGGCTACCGCCGCAAGGCCGGCGAGGCCGACGGCGATTCGCTGATGCGCAGCACGCTGGCCAACTTCCTCGGCATGGACGTCAGGCTGCCGGCGGTGCGCGCCGAACTGCTCAGGCAGGGCGACGCCGCGCTCAAGCGCAAGGCCGACGGCCGCCTCGATCTCGCCGCCGCCGATCCCGACCTGCTCGGCGTGGCGCTGGGCGTGGCCGCGCAGGAGCACGGCAAGCCGGTGGTCGATGCGCTGATCGCCGAGTTGCCCAAGACCAGCGATCCGGCGCTGCGCAACGCGATCCTCGGCGGGCTGGGCAGCGTGGACGACGCCAGCCAGGTCGAGCTCATCCGCAACTTCGCGCTGAGCAAGGACGTGAAGGTGGGCGAGATGGCCGCGCTGTTCCGCGGCAGTCGCGACACCCGGGCCGAGCGCGACGGCATGTGGAAATGGTCGGTGGCGCACTACGACCGGATCCTCGCCCGCACCGGCAGCTTCGCCGGCGGCCGCCTGCCCGGCCTGATGGGCGGCGGCGGCTGCTCCAGGGCCGAGGCCGATCGCCTGCAGGCGTTCTTCAAGGATCGGGTCGACCAGGCACCGGGCGCCGCCCGCGGCCTGGCGCAGACCACCGAATCGACCCTGCTGTGCGCGGCGCTGAAGCAGAAGCAGGACGCCGCGGCGATCCTGCGCTGAAGGTGTTGGTCACGCCCGCTCTGCCATGCAGGCGGGCGTGACACCAGTTCCGGGCCACCGATCGCGCTGAGCGCAGCCTGCAGCAGCAGGCGAAATCGAAGCCGGGATAGCGATGCCTTCGAAATCTGCAATATCTCCCGACGTCATTCCCGCGAACGCGGGAATCCACCTTGCCGTCCCCCTCAAAGTTCCCAACGGATGACCGGCATCCGCCGTTGAAAAGCGCCTCCCGCTTGACCAGACATTCGTCTGTTGAGAGCCGTGGGAATGACGAACGGGGCAGTGCGGCAATCATCAGGAATTCGCTGAAGCACGCTCGGGATGGCACGCTCCTTCGCACAAGCAAAACGCCGGACGGGCAACCGTCCGGCGTTTTGCTTTTCATGCCGGGTGTGGCCAACATCGAGTCAGGGCGAACGCACCACCCGATCCTCCGCCAGTGCCGCAGCGGCCTGCGCCCCCGCGTGCTCACGGATGAACGCCAGTGTATCGTCCAGCACCGGCGCCTTGCCGCGCAGCTGGTCCGGCTTCATGCCGACGCCCTGCAGCCAGCGATCGTCGGTGGCGAGCAGGGCGCCGATGTGCGCGCCGGCCGAGTGGCCCATCACGAACAGCGCATCCGCATCGCCTACACTGCCTGCGCTCACGCTGGGGAAGGGGAAGACCATGGAACGCCGTTCACGCGCTGCGTGGCTGGGCCTCGCGCTGCTGGTATCGCTGATCGCCGCGCCGCTGCGCGCGCAGGACATTCCGTCCGCATTGCAGGACTGGAAAGGCTGGGTGCTGCACGACAGCCCCGAGCAGGCCTGTCCGCTGCTCGACAGCCCGGGCGATTCCAGTGACGCGCATCAGTGCCTCTGGCCCGGACGGCTCGCGCTGCAGGCCGACGCCAACGGCGCGCGCTTCACCCTGCAGGTGCGGCTGGATGCGCCCGGCTGGGTCGCGCTGCCCGGCGACGCGCGCGACTGGCCGCAGCAGGTGCGCGTGGACGGCCAGCCGCAGCCGGTGCTGGCGCATCGCAGGGAGCCGTCGCTGTGGCTCACCGGCGGCAGTCATCGTGTGGAGGGTGGGATGAGCTGGTCCGCGCGACCCTCGGCGCTGGCGCTGCCGCCGTCGATCGCGCTGGTCGACCTGTCGATCGACGGCGTGCCGGTGGAGCGCATCGAGCGCAACGACGACCGCCTCACCCTGGGCGAGGCCGCCGCCGCGGCGCGCGCCGCCGATGCGCTGTCGCTGCGCGTCTATCGCCGGCTCGCCGACGGTCTGCCGCCCACGCTGCAGACGCGGCTGCAGCTCAACGTCGCCGGCACCGCACGCGAGCAACTGCTGGGTCCGGCGCTGCCGGCCGGCTTCGTCGCCACGGCGCTGTCCGGCGACCTGCCGGCGCGGTTGGAGAGCGACGGCCGGCTGCGCGTGCAACTGCGGCCCGGCCAGTGGACGATCACGCTCGATGCGCGCGCCACCACGCCGCTGGCCGGCGTGACGTGGAAGCCGCCGGGCGCGCCGTGGCCGGCGCAGGAAATCTGGAGCTACGCCGACGACACCGAGCTGCGCGGCACGCGCATCGAGGGCCAGGGCGTGGATGCCAGCCGCGCCGGTGTGCCCGCCGACTGGCTCAGCTTCCCCGCCTTCGCGGTGGATGCCAGCCACGGCCTCGCCATCGCCGAAGGCAATCGCGGCGACCAGGGCGGGCAGGGCGACCAGCTGCAGCTGCAGCGCGAGCTGTGGCTGGACTTCGACGGCCGCGGTCTCAGCGCAGTCGATCGCCTCAGCGGCATGCTGCGCCACCATCAGCGGCTCGACGTGAGCGCGCCGTGGCAACTGCAGCGCGCCGGCCAGGGCGGCCAGCCGCTGCTGATCAGCCAGGGCAAGGACGGCCGCAGCGGCGTGGAACTGCGCCAGCAGGCGCTGGACCTGCGCGCCGGCCTGCGCGTGGCGCAGCATGGCGGGCAACTACCCAGCGGCGGCTGGCAGATCCCGCTGGAAGGCATCGACGCCACGTTGCACCTGCCGCCGGGCTATCGCCTGATCGGCGCGGGCGGAGCGGACCGTTCGCCGGATTCGTGGATCGCGCAGTGGACCCTGCTGGACCTGTTCGTGGTCGCGCTGATCGCCCTGCTCGCCGGCCGCGCGCTGGGCTGGCCGTGGGCCGCGCTCGCCGCCGTGTTCCTTGCGCTGGCCCAGCACGAGAACGGCGCGCCGCGCTGGACGCTGGCCGTGGCGCTGGCACTCGCGCTGCTGCTGCGCGCGCTGCCGGAGGGTCGCCTGCGCGGCGTCGCGCGCTTCGTGGCGCTGGCCGCCTTCGCGCTGGCGGCGCTGTGGACGCTGCCGTTCGCCGCCACGCAACTGCAGTACGCGCTGCACCCGCAGTTGGAGAGTGGCATCGCGCAGCGCACATCGCCGCGGGTGGTGCAGGCGCGGATGATGGAGCCGGCGCAACTGGGGATGCAGCAGCGTGGCCCGCAACTGGACAAGTCCGCCGCACCGGCACCGCCCGCGCCCCCGATGCCGCAGGCGGCGCCGCTGCCACCACCGCCCGCGGTGGACGAAGCCACCATCAACGCAGCGCCCGATCGCCCCGGCATCCTGGCCGCGGTCAGCGTGTCCGCATCCGCCATCGATGCCGCCGGCGCACCGCTGGACAGCCGCAGCGTGGTGCAGGCTGGCGCCGGCGAGCCGCAGTGGAACACCGGCAACAACTATCGGCTGAGCTGGTCCGGTCCCGTGACGGCGGATCAGTCCACCCGTCTGGTGATCGCGCCGGCGTGGCTGGTGCGCCTGCTGCGCGTGCTGATGGTGGCGCTGCTCGGTGCGCTGCTCGGACGCCTGCTGCCGCCGCTGCTCACACCGCTGCGCGGACACTGGAACGACTGGCGCCGCGGTGCGGCGAGCGCCGCCGTGCTGATGCTCGCGCTGCTCGGCCCCCATGCTGCCCATGCGCAGCAGACTCCTGCGTCGACGATCCCGGACCAGGCCATGCTCGACCGGCTGCGCACCCGTCTCACCGAGGCGCCCAAATGCGCGCCCGACTGCGCCGCGATCGCCGACGCCCAACTGCAGGCCGGCGGCGACACGCTTGATGTCGCGCTGGAAGCGCACGCCGGCGCGGACGTCGGGCTGCCGCTGCCGCAGGGCGACGACGCGCTCAGCCTGCTCGACGCGCGGCTGGACGGCCAGCCGGCCGCGCTGGTGAACCGCGATGAGGTGCCGATGCTGCGGCTGGATCGCGGCGTGCATCGCGTCACCCTGCGCTACCGCCTCGCCGCGGGCAGCGACAGCGCCAACCTGCGTTTTCCGCTGCGGCCCGGTCACGTGGGCTTCATCGGCAACGGCTGGAGCGCCAGCGGCCTGGACGACGACCGCCTGCTCGGCGACAGCCTGGCGTTGAGCCGCGCACGCGCCGCCGCCGACGGCAGCGCGCTGGCCATCACGCAGAGCCTGCCCGCCTACGTGCGGGTCACCCGCCGCTTGAGTTTCGGTGTGGACTGGATGGTGCAGACCACGGTGCAACGCCTCGCCCCACAGGACGGCGGCTTCAGCGTCAGCCTGCCGTTGCTGCCCGGCGAGCATCCGCAGGGCGACCGCGCGCTGGTGCGCGACGGCGCCATCCAGGTCAGCTTCAGCGCCAACGATCCGGTGATGATGTGGACCAGTCGTCTCGACCACGCGCCCACGCTGACGCTGAAGGCCCCACCGCTGGGCGAGCGCGCCGAGGTCTGGCAGATCGATGCCGCGCCGATGTGGCACGTCCAGGCCAGCGGCGTGCCCACCAGCACGACCTCGCACGGGCTGCGCTTCCAGCCGCTGCCCGGGGAAACGCTCACGCTGGCGCTGAGCGAGCCCAAGGCAGTAGCCGGCAGCAGCATCGCGTTCGATCGGGTGCAGGTGTCGACCGCGGCGGGCGAGCGTGCCAGCGAGACCACGCTGGTGCTCACCGCGCGCAGCACCCGCGGCGGCGAGCACGCGATCACCCTGCCTGCCGGCGCCGAACTGCTGCAGGCCCGTCGCGATGGCGAGGCGCTCAACCTCGCCGTGCGCAACGGCCAGCTCGGCCTGCCGCTGCTGCCCGGCGAGCACCGCTACGAAGTGCTGCTGCGCGAACCCCGCGGCGTGGCGATGCGCACCGTGACCTTGGCGCTGGACCTGCGCGCGCCGGTCGCCAATATCGCGCTCGACCTGCACCTGCCGCAGGATCGCTGGGTGCTGTGGACCTGGGGCCCGTCGATGGGGCCGGCGGTGCTGTACTGGTCGCAGCTGGTGCTGCTGCTGCTGGCGTCGTGGCTGCTCGCGCGCCATGCGCCGACGCCGCTGCGCTTCCATCACTGGCTGCTGCTGGGGCTGGGCTTCTCCGCGTTCGCGTGGAGTGCCTACGCGCTGGTGGTGGCGTGGCTGATCACGCTGGGGTGGCGCGCGCGCGGCGTGCGGCTGGGCGATGTCGCGTTCAACCTGGTGCAGGTCGCGCTGGCGGCGCTCACCGCGCTGGCCCTGCTGGCGCTGGTCGGCGCCGTGCCGCGCGGCCTGCTCGGCCTGCCGGACATGCACGTGGCCGGCAACGGCTCCACCGCCTGGCATCTGCGCTGGTTCGCCGACCAGAGCAGCGGCGCGCTGCCGCGCGCCGGCGTGTTCAGCGTGTCGCTGTGGGTCTACAAGCTGGCCATGCTGGCGTGGGCGCTGTGGCTGGCCAACGCGCTGATCGGCTGGCTGCGCTGGGCGTTCGGGGCCTGGAGCGAAGGCGGCTACTGGCGCAAGCGGACCGCTGCGGCAACCCCGCCGGAACTTCCTGCGGCCTCGCCGACGGATGCCACCACGCATGACTGAAGTCCGCCACGCCCTGGGCGATGCCACGCGCCGCCTCGGCGACCGCGTCGATGCCGAGGTGCTGCTGCAGCATGTGCTGCGCCGGCCGGCCAGTTGGCTGCTGGCGCACGCCGACGACGTGCTCACGCTGGCCGACGAGCGCGCCTTCGTCGAGCTGGTGCGGCGACGCCAGCTCGGCGAGCCGGTGGCCTACATCACCGGTCGGCGCGGCTTCTGGTCGCTGGAGCTGGAGGTGACCCCGGCCACGCTGATCCCGCGGCCGGAAACCGAGCGGCTGGTGGAACTGGCGCTCGATCGGCTCGCCGAGGACGCGCCGGTGCGCGTGGTCGACCTGGGCACCGGCAGCGGCGCGATCGCGCTGTCGATCGGCACCGAGCGCCCGCGCGCGAAGATCGTCGCCACCGACGCCAGCGCCGAGGCGCTGGAGGTCGCCCGACGCAACGCGCGGCGGCTGTGCATTCCCAACGTGCAGTTCGTGCTGGGCGACTGGCTCGCGCCGCTGGGCGAGGCGCGCGTCGACCTGATCGTGTCCAACCCGCCCTACATCGAGGCGGACGATCCGCACCTGGCGCAAGGCGATCTGCGCTTCGAGCCGGCCAGCGCGCTCGCTTCCGGTGCCGACGGCCTGGCCGACATCCGCCGCATCGTCGGCGATGCCCGCCAGCACCTGCTGCCCGGCGGCTGGCTGCTGTTCGAGCACGGCTGGAACCAGGGCGAGGCCTGCCGTGCGCTGCTGCAGGTGGCCGGCTACGGCGAGGTGTTCACCGCGCAGGATCTGGAAAAGCGCGATCGGGTGAGTGGCGGGCGACGTGATGGGTGGACGGGCTGATCATTCGCAGCTTGATGCAGTCCGCTCGGTTTGCCGCCCAGCTCACGGCAGCTTGGCCAGACGCTTCAGTTTCAGCCCAGGCTTGCGACGCTCAGCTGCGGGAAGCGCGCGTGGATGGCGCGGCGGATGCCGGGCAGGTCGAGGCCGGCCATGCTCAGCACTTCCTCGCGGCTGCCGTGTTCCAGATAGGCGTCCGGAAGGCCCAGATGCAGGATCGGCAAGGTGATGCCGTGCGTGGCCAGACACTCGGCCACGGCCGAGCCGGCACCTCCGGCGATGGCGTTGTCTTCCAGCGTGACGAAGGCGTCGTGGGTTTTCGCCAGTTCCACCAGCAGCGCTTCGTCGAGCGGCTTGACGAAACGCATGTTGACCAGCGTGGCGTCGAGCTCGGCGGCCACCACGGCAGCGGGGGCGAGCATGGCGCCGAAGCTGAGCAGGGCGAGCCCGCGGCCGCGGCGGCGCAGCTCGGCCCTGCCGATGGTCAGCGTGTCGAGCTCCTTGCGCAGCGGCGTGCCGGGGCCGCTGCCGCGCGGGTAGCGCACGGCGGCGGGACCGGCGTGCGCAAAGCCGGTGGAGAGCATCATGCGGCACTCGTTCTCGTCGGCCGGCGCCATGATCACCATGTTCGGCAGGCAGCGCAGGAAGCTCAGGTCGAAGCTGCCCGCGTGGGTGGCGCCGTCCGGGCCGACCACGCCGGCGCGGTCGATGGCGAAGGTGACGTCCAGGTTCTGCAGCGCCACGTCGTGGATCGCCTGGTCGTAGGCGCGCTGCAGGAAGGTGGAGTAGATCGCCACCACCGGCTTGGCGCCCTCGCAGGCCATGCCGGCGGCCAGCGTCACCGCGTGCTGCTCGGCGATCGCCACGTCGAAGTAGCGCGCCGGGTATTCCTTGGAGAAGCGCACCAGGCCCGAGCCCTCGCGCATCGCCGGGGTGATCGCCAGCAGGCGTTCGTCGGCGGCGGCCTGGTCGCACAGCCAGTCGCCGAACACGTCGGTGTAGGTCGGCCTGGCCGGCGCGCTCTTTTTGACCAGGCCGGCCTGCGGGTCGAACGGGCCGACCGCGTGGTAGTCGATCTGCGCTTCCTCGGCCGGCGCGTAGCCCTTGCCCTTGGTGGTGATCACGTGCAGCAGCTGCGGGCCGGGCAGATCCTTCACCGTGCGCAGCGCGGCGAGCAGCTGCGGCAGGTTGTGGCCGTCGATCGGGCCGGTGTAGTGGAAGCCCAGCTCCTCGAACAGCGTGGAGGGCACGAACATGCCCTTGGCGTGCTCTTCCCAGCGCTTGAAGAAGCGGCCGAACAGCGACTGCCTGGGGATCGCCTTCTTGGCGCGCTCGCGCCACACGTTGAGCGTGCGGCTGGCCATGGCGCGAGCCATCATCTTGGTCAGTGCGCCCACGTTCTCGCTGATCGACATGCCGTTGTCGTTGAATACCACCAGCATGTCCGGCTCCACGTCGCCGCCGTGGTTGAGCGCCTCGAACGCCATGCCGGCGGTCATCGCGCCGTCGCCGATCACCGCCACCACCTTGCGCATGTCGCCGCGGCGCTGGTTGGCGATCGCCATGCCCAGTGCGGCCGAGATCGAGGTGGACGAGTGGCCCACGCCGAAGGTGTCGTACTCGCTTTCCTCGCGACGCGGGAACGGTGCCAGGCCGTCCTTCTTCTTGATGGTGGTGATGCGCTCGCGGCGGCCGGTAAGGATCTTGTGCGGGTAGCACTGGTGGCCCACGTCCCACACCAGGCGGTCGTGCGGCGTGTCGAACACGCGGTGCAGCGCCACGGTGAGCTCCACCACGCCCAGCCCCGCGCCGAAGTGGCCGCCGGAACTGGCCACCGCCTCGATCAGGTACTGGCGCAGCTCGTCGGCCACGGCGGGAAGCTGCTCGTCGGGAACGCGGCGCAGGTCGGCCGGCGTCTCGATCGGCGCCAAGTGGGGGTAACGGGAGAGGTCGATCATTCGTGTATTGTTGGCCCAGCGGCAGGGCGGGGCAAGGGTGGTGCGGCGTCCTGAACGGGGCGGCGTTCGTTCAGCCAGACTGCACGTACGGGCGACAGATCTCTCGCCACGCTCGCCCACCACGACATTCGCAAGGACCACGCATGAGTTCATCGTCCCTGTTCCGCCACTTCGCCGCGGCCACCTCCACCGCCGCCGGCAAGCCCGCCACCTTCCTTATTGCCGTGTTGATCGTGGTGGTGTGGGCGGCGACCGGCCCGCTGTTCGGCTTCGGCAACACCTGGCAGCTGGTGATCAACACCGGTACCACCATCATCACGTTCCTGATGGTGTTTCTGATCCAGAACACCCAGAACCGCGATTCGGCCGCCGTGCAGATCAAGCTGGACGAACTGATCCGCTCCAGTCACGCGCACAACGCCCTGTTGGCGCTGGAGGAACTGGACGACGCTACGCTGGAACGCATCCGCAAGCACTACTGGCGGCTGGCGGAGAAGGGGCGCAGCGAATTGGAGAACGTGGAGCAGGCCCTTGGCGACGAGGACAACGACGCCTGAGGTCAGGCGTGCGCGGCGCGACGGTCGCGCGGCAGGTGGTTGACCAGGAACTCCATCTGGTCGGCCAGGATGTTGCGGTTGGACAGGATCAGGTGCTCCACCCAACTGGGCCGGTACGGCACCGCCAGCAGCGGCATGTGCGCCTGCTGCGGGGTGCGGTTGGCCTTGCGCAGGTTGCAGGCCAGACAGGCGCTGACCACGTTCTCCCACTCGTCGCGGCCACCCTTGGACACCGGCTGCACGTGATCGCGGGTCAGCTCGCCGCGGTTGTAGTGGTTGCCGCAGTACAGGCACAGGTGGCGGTCGCGCGCGAACAGGGCGGTGTTGGTGAGCGCGGGTGCCGGATCGAGCGCATGATCGCGGCAGTGGCCGGTGCTGGCGATGATCGGGTGCAGCTCCAGCATGCTCTGCTCGCCGCGAGCGCGGTTCATGCCGCCGTGCACGGTGAGGCAGGGCTCGCCCAGCGTCCAGGCGACCGCGTCGCGCACGTACAGGCAGGCGGCGTCCTGCCAGCTGATCCAGTCGAGGATCCGGCCGCTGGCGTCCAGCGAGAGCACCCGGGTGGAACGCAGATCCGCCCGGAGCGGCACTTCCATCAGCATGCAGTCCATCCTTCGGTCGGGGCCTGGGGAAACGCAGCGCGATGCAACAGTGGTGATTGCGCCCGAGCATAGCCCAACTGTATTGCGATTCGCATGCAAAACCCTGCCGCGGCAAATACATAGGCGGCGCCGGCGACGGTTCGCGGCGGGCCGGGCCGCTGCTATAGTGGGCGTTCGTCTTGAGACCCGGGCCGGGTTTGGGAGGGGGAGCCAACGGTGGCAACCCCGGCGCGGCTGGGCAGAGGTAAGTAACGTGGCTGAAGTCTTTTTCTACGAGCGTCCCGTGCCGCTCAACCGTACCGCCCACAAGGATCTGCGCCTGAAGGCCGTGCCGAGCCTGAAGTTCGCGGCCAACGTGCATTCCGTGCCGCTGACCGGCGTGGAGTTTCCCGCCGCCGCACGCGACATGCCGATCCTGTTCGCCGGCGCCGACATCAAGGAGGCCGGCCCGATGGCCCTGCTCGGCCTGCGCCAGAACGAGAACCTGTTCGTCGACGCCGACGGCCAGTGGGTGGCCAATACCTACGTGCCGGCCTTCATCCGCCGCTATCCGTTCATCCTCGCCGAGAAGCCGGCCGACCAGGAAGGCGGCGACGACTTCACCGTGTTCCTGGACGAAGCCTACGAAGGCTTCAACCAGACCGAGGGCGAGCGCCTGTTCCAGGACGACGGTACCGACGCCGAGATGCTGACCAATGCGGTCAACTTCCTCGGTGAGTTCCAGCAGCACGTGGCGCGCACCCACTGGTTCATGGACCAGCTGCGCCAGCACGACCTGCTGGAGCCGCGCAACATCCGGCTGGAAAAGGACGGCAAGTCGATCAACCTCAACGGCCTGTTCGTGGTCAGCGAGGAAAAGCTGCGCCAGCTCGACGAGAAGGTGGCCCACGAGTTCCTCAAGGAAGGCGTGCTCGGCTGGATCTACGCCCACCTGCTGTCGCTGGCCAACATCGACCGCGTGTCGCTGCGCCTGAACGAGCGTGAGCAGACCGAGGTCGGGACCACCGGCAGCACCGCGGTCAACTGATCGCGTGATCGCGCGGCAGCCAAACATGGCAAAAATGGCTTAGCCTAAGCTCGATGTTCAACGCAAGCGGTCTGTGCGGGAGATCGCATGGAACGACGTTCCATTACACGCGCCCTGCTCTGGTCGGGAGTGGCGGTGGCCCTGCTGCTTCCGGCGCTCGTGCTGCCGCCCGTGCCGATCGACGAGACGCGCTATCTGGCGGTGGCCTGGAACATGCATCTGCGGGGCGACTGGCTGGTGCCCTGGCTGGACGGCGCGCCTTATCCAGACAAGCCGCCGCTTTTGTTCTGGCTGGTCAACCTGGCATGGAACATCACGGGCGTGCACGCCTGGTCCGCGCGCGCGCTGGAAGTGCTGCTGGGTCTGACGACCCTGCCTCTGCTGCGTCGCCTGGCCCTCGCGCTGGGCGCCGACGCGGCGGCCGCCGGCTTGGCGGTCTGGCTCTGGCTGGGCTGCCTGGGCTTCGCCGGATTCGCCGGCGCGCTGATGTTCGACATGCTGCTGTGCGCCTGCACCCTGCTGGCCTGGCTCGGCACGGCCTGGCTCGTGCGCGGCCGCACCGTTCCCGGCGTGGGTTTGCTCGGGCTGGGACTGGGGCTGGGCATCCTCGCCAAGGGGCCGGTCAGCCTGCTGGTCGGCGGCCTCCCGGCGTTGCTGGCGCCGTGGTGGGCGTCGGCATCGCGCGGCTCGCCCGGGCGGCACTATCTGGCAACGGTGGCGGCACTGGCCGGCGCGGCGCTTCTGGCGCTGGCCTGGGCGATCCCGGCGGCACGGCGCGGCGGGCCGGCCTACGCCGACGCCATCTTCCTCACGCAGACCGTCGGCCGCGTCGTCGAGAGCTTCGCGCACGACCGCGGGCCGGCCTGGTACCTGCCGATCGTGCCCTTGCTGCTGCTGCCCTGGACGGTCGGCCTGGCAGCCTGTCGGACTTTGCTCGGCCGGGCTGCGAATCCGCCTGGGCGAGGTAGTCGGCGCCCCGCGCCCGCCGACGGCAGGCTCGATCGCTTCGCGCTGGCCGCGAGCGTGCCGGCGTTCCTCGCCTTCTGCCTGATCAGTGGCAAGCAGCCACACTACCTGCTGCCGCTGCTGCCGGCGCTGGCGCCCGCCGCTGCGGTGAGGCTGACGGACGGACGTTGGCGGGTGGTCGGCTGGCGCGTGGGCTTGCTGCTGGTGGTGATCGCGCTGGCGTCCCTGCTGGCGCTGCTGCGGCTCTCGACGCAGGCGCCCGCATGGACCTATGCCTGTCTGGCCGGCGCCATCTTGCCTGGTGTGGTGCTGTTGATGCGCGGGGCGCAGCCGGTGGGCGTGCCCGAGGCCGCAGTGGCCATGCTGCTGGTGGTGGCGCTGGCCAAGCTGGCGCTGGTGCAGGGCCTGGGTCCGAGCTATTCGGTCGAGCGGGCGGCAACACGCATTGCCGCCGCGCAGCAGGCCGGCATCCCGCTGCTGCAGGCCGGCCGGCAGAACGGCCTGTACACCTTCGCCGGGCGCCTCACCGCGGCGATCCCCACGGCGGAGGACGCCGCGCAGGTCGCCGCCTGGGCCAGGGCGCATCCGGATGGCTGGGTGATCAGCAATTACCGGGATTTGGACTACCCGGCGCCGCCGCTCTATCGGCAGCCGTTCATGGGACGCCATCTGACGATCTGGCGCGCCCGCGACATTGCCGGCCCGGCGCCGGTCGTGCGCAAGGCGCCATCGGCTCACCCAAGCTAGCTGGCGATCATCGGCCTCGCCGGCGAGTGGACACCACGCGGTCTTGTGCCGCGAGGCGCGCGAGGCAGCTCGTCCACGGGCGTGGCGCGGCGCTGTTCGTTTTTCCCATGCGCAGCGCGCTTCGTTCGCGTGGTGGAAGCGAGGCGGTCAGCGCAGCGGCTTGGCCAGGCGCAGCAGGTCGACGTCGTAGCCGCTGGATGCGTAAAGCGCGCGTGCCCGCTCGTTGCCGGGAAACACCGCCAGCGTCATCAGCGCGCAGTGGTGTTCGCGTGCCCAGTCCTCTGCGTGCGCCAGCAGCGCGCGACCCACGCCCTGGCCTTCGTGGCCCGGCACCACCGCCAGGTCGGAGATGTGGCAGTTGGTGCGGCCGTTGAAGAAATCCTGGGTCTTCTGCAGATGCATGAAGCCCATCGGCACGCCGCCCTCGTCCTCGGCCACGAACAGGAAGCTGTTTGGCGGCTGGTCGTCCAGATGGCGCACCAGATCGGCACGAATGCCCTCGATGCACTCGTGGCGCTTGCGCCAGGGCGGCAGCGGAAAGTCGACGAAGCGGGGCACCAGGCCGAGGATGAAGTCGTCGTCGTCCTCGGCGAGGCGGATCAGGAAGGGGTGATCGCTCATGAGCCTTGAGTCGTTGCGGAGCCGGCTCCAAGGTTTACACCGCGGGCCGGCGACGCGAAAGCCCCGCATCGCCGGGCGGCAGGCTTGCGCCATGGAGACAGCCGCCTTTACAGCCGGTACTGCACGCCGGCCGACCACAGCCGGCCCGGCTCGATCTGGATGCCGTTGACGTGCTCGTGGACCGGCAGCTGCAGGAACACGAACGCGTCCAGCCGGCGACCCAGCTTCAGCCCGAGCCCCGGGCTGAGGTAGGCCAGCGTGGCGCCGCTGTTGGCGCGGTCGGCGAATGCGCCGCTCTCGCGCTGCTCGCCGTGCAGGTTGAGCTGCAGCTGCGGCGTGACGATGCCGGCATCGAGGTAGCGCAGGCCGACATTCACATTGAGCGAGTTGCCGGGGCGGAAGCCGTCGCGCGCATTCAGTGCCGCCTGCGCCATCGCCTGGACGAAGTAGCCCACCGACTCGCCGAAGTAGCCGAACTTGTACACGCCCAGCAGCGCGTCGGTGGTGCCGGTGCCGCGCTGCAGGCCGCGGTCGAGCAGCTCGCCCGCGGCGGTGCCGGCGCTGAAGGACTGCTTGAACGTGCCGGTGGCCAGCTTCACGCCGAACTGCAGGCCCAGGCTCGCGTCCGGGCGGAAGCCCTGATAGCGGACCAGCACGCGCACGTCGCCGAGGCCCCGTCCGTCCGACGACGACAGCGTGGTTTCGCCTTCCGGCCACGTCTCGTGGTAACGGCTGAACCACGGCAGCTGCAACGACAGCCCCCAGGCGCGATTGAAGCTGTAGTCGATGCCCAGCAGGGTGTTGCGGTTGACCGTCTTGCGCTGCAGTTCTTCATCGCTGGGCAGGGCGATGCTGCCCACGGCGATGCGGTGTGATCCTTCGATCAGCCGCGACTGGTTGAAGTAGTCCTCGCGCAGGCTCAGGTGAAATCCGCGGGACGTGGCATAGCCCTGGCTCGCCCAGTCGGAATTGAGCGAGCAGCCGCAGGTGGAGCAGGCGCCGGCAAGGCCCGGCAGGATGGCCAGCGTCACGATGGCCGTGGAAACAAGGGTGCGGGACGGGCGAAGCATGGCGATTCCTCGATGGATGCGGGCACGCTACGTCTTGCAGCGTGCCCGGGTCCTGATGTCGATCAGACCGATCTCGATCAGAGATGGATGGCGAGCTTGAGCCAGCCTGTGCGGCCGGGTTCGTTCACGCGCACCGTGTTGACGTAGCCGGCCAGGCCCTGCGGCGCCGCGTTGAGGTGCTCGGCGTAGGTCCTGTCCAGCAGGTTGTCGATGCCTGCGCTCAGCGTGAGGTGCTGGCCGAGCCGGTAGCTGCCGTTGAGCGAGAGCACGCCGAAGCCGGCGCTGGGGCCGAGATCCTGGCCGACGATGTTGCCTTCGCCCACCGCCACCCGGCGCTGCGCCGCCGCCAGTCGCCACAGTCCGCCGACCGACCAGTCATCGCGCGCGTAGGTGAGGCCGAAGCGCGCTTCCAGCGGCGGCATCTGCGGCAGCGGCCGGTGCTCGGTGCGGTTCTCGCCCCAGGCGGTGCTGAGCGTGGCGTCGCCGCTCCAGTGCGCGTCGAAGGCGTAGTTCACGCCCGCTTCCCCGCCGGCGATGCGCGCGCGCACGTTGCTGGCGGTGCCGCTGCCCATTGCACTCATCGGGTAGTGCATCAGGATGAAGTCCCGCACCACACCGGCGTAGCCGGAGACCCAGGCTTTCAGGCGCGCATCGCGATACTGCACGCCGATATCGAGCTGGGTGGTTTTCTCCGGAGCGAGTCGGCGAAAGCCCGGCAGCGACACGTCCACGTGCTGGCCGAACAGTTCCCAGTAGTCGGGGAAGCGCTCGACGTGGCCGAGGCCGGCATAGAAGGTGGTCGGCGACGCGGCGAAGTCACGCTCGTAGCGCACGAAACCGGCGGGCAGGGTGGAGGAGCGGTCGGCATCCACGGTGACTGCGGCCATGCCGCTCGTGCCGCCGGACATGCTGCCCATGCCCGCGCTGCGGGCCGCCGTCGACAGGTCGTAGCCGCGCGCCTGGGCACGGTCCAGCCGCGCGCCGGTGATCAGGCGCTGGCGCGGCGCGAGGGCCCAGCGCAGTTCGCCGAATGCGCCCAGATCCGCCATGCGTGCATCGCGATGGCGCGGCAGCTGGCGGTAGTCGTGCATGCTGCCCGGCGCTCCGCCGAGGCGTGCGGTGTGCACGTTGGCCGAGCCGTCCAGTCCCGCCACCAGTTCCAACTCGTCCCAGCGCCAGGTGCCGGCGATGCGACCACCGTTGGTGCGGCGAGCCACGTCGGAAGCCATCGCCATCGGCATCATGCTGGCCGGGTCAGGGTCGCGCAGCGTGTAGTTGTCCATCACGTGGTCGGCGTAGTTCGTGTACGCCTGCACTTCGAGCTCGTCCCAGTGCGTGGTGAGGTGCTGCTGGGTCCACTTCAGCGCCGCGCTTTCGCGCAGGAACTGGGAGCCGTCCATGCCGCTGAAGGCGTAGGCCGCCTGGCCGTTGCCCTTGCCGACGGAAAGCTCCAGCCGGCTGTCATCGGTGGGCGTCCAGCCCAGCGTGGTGTCCACGTTCCAGCGGTCGTAGCGCGAGTGCACGCGGTGGCCGTCGCCGTCCTCGTAGTCCTGCGAGTGGGTGTGGTTGGCGCTCACGCCGAGATAGCCCGACGGCGCGCCGGCGCGCAGGTCCAGGTTCTGGTCGTTGCGGCCCCACGAGCCGCCGAGCACGCTGGCGTCGACGCGGTAGCCGGGCTCGGCATAGCGGCTGAAGCCGCGATCGAAGCGCACCACGCCGGCCGAATTGCCGGGGCCGTAGATCACCGTTTCCGGACCCTTGATCACGGTGACGCGGTCATAGAGTTCCGGCGCGATGTAGGCGGTCGGCGGGTCCATGCGCGAGGGGCAGCCGCCGCCGATCAGGCCGCCGTTAGTCTGGATGCCGAGTCGCGAGCCGCTCATGCCGCGCAGCACCGGATCGCCGTTGCTGCCGCCTTTGCGGATGGTGGAGAAGCCGGGGATGCTCTTGAGCAGGTCGGCGCCGTCGCTGGCCGGCACCGGCTGGCGCGGCGCCTTGGGGTCGGTGACGACGGTGAGTGGGCTGTCCTGCATCGGCGCGGTGACCACCACCGGGGCCATCTGTTGAGCAGGCACGGCATCGGCGGCGAGTGCCGGGCCGACGAGCGCAGTGGCGATCAGCGCGCCCAGCGGGCGCAGGCGATGAAGAGAGTGCAGACGCGCGGACGCGCGCCCGGCTAGCGATGCATGAGTCATGGAAATCCTGGAGTCGGCAGCGTGCGGATGCCGGGCGCAGGCCCGGTCCGCCGGACGGTCACGAGAGGGCTGGCGTGCTGTGCCCGCTGGCCCGCGCAGGCGGTCAGCGGCGATCAGTCGCCGGCGGTGCGTGGCTCAGACGTGCGCGACTGCCAGTGGTGGCCCGCGCGGCGCGGCGGCCAGCAGGACGATGCTGCTTCGCGCCGGCGGCTCGGGCATCGCCAGCCACAGGCCGGACAGCGACGGCCCGGCCGACAGGAGTGGCGGTGAATCGGGCAGGATCGAGTGGCCGGACAACAGCCCGCAGTAGCCGCACTTCTCCAGCAGGTGACCGGCCGGCGGCGACGGCGTGCCGTCATCGTGATGCGGACCGCACCAGCCGATGCTCACCAGCGCGTCCAGCGGGCCGGCCAGCGTCTGCGACACCACGGGCGCCACGATCGTCAGCCACAGGGCGACGATGGCAAGCCAGGCGACGAAACGTCGTGGTGGGCGGCGAGACAACAAGGGGGAGTCCTGAGGGCAGTGCGTGCAGCGGGCGGCATCATCCCACGCCGCCATGCGCACCGCGCTGCGACACGGCGCCGCGAGTGGCGGCCTCCGGCGCGGCGCCGTCACTGACGGCGATCACGTACAGCCGCCGTCGGCCCGCGCCGGCGTTCGCGTTCGCTCCGATGCGTTATCAAACCGCGTCGCCGCACGATGCGGCGATCGCCGCTTGCGGCGCCGTGATCCACAGGGAGTTACCCATGTCGCAAAACCTGCTCTCGCTCACCCTCGCCGACGACACCCTCGCCAGCATCGACAGCGCGCTGGACAGTCTGGAAGCCGCCTTCGTCAACCTCATCGCGCTCTCCGCTCGCTTCGGCAGCCGCCGTCGCAGCACCACGCCGGCCCCCGCCACCCCCGAGGCGTAAGCCACCCGCCCCGGCGCGTGCAACGCGCGCCGGGTTCTCCGCGGCAGCGTCCGCACGCCCTGCGCCAAAGCTGCCGCTTTTTTGATCAACCCCGCCGCTGCAACCGCGGCGGTCTCCGCCCCGGGCGCCGCGGCCCCGGCGCCAAGCCCGAGCACCGTCGCTCCCAGCCGCAAGCGCGGCACTCCGCGCGCTGGCCACGCCGCTTTTTGACGCGGCGACTGGCGAAAAAAGCGCCAGCGTCGTCGCCTTGCAGGGCAATCGCTCCGCCAACAGCCTCAACAGTGCCGCCTGCGGCGGCGTCGCTGCGGTGATGGCCGGCACGCGGTGGCGATAAAAGTGGCGGCGGTGTCCCCGCCGACGGCAGGGACGTCGCCATAGCGGTGAAGTCCTAGTCCCGCGCGCCCGTATTCCCACGAGCGTGCTGGGGACAAGTGGGGCTGTCGGACATCCAGCGGATCGCGACGCGATTCAAAGTTGAGTTGGCCAGCATCGCTACCGCAATGAGCTTCGATAAAGGCGAATTGTCTGAGGCTGGTCGCAGGCAGAGTGCTCGCGATGGCGAGAGATACCTCATTTCTCGGGGCTGAGTCCAACGGCGATCTGCACTTCGTCAAGCATCTCGCAGGACATTCGCCTGATTCCGTGACCACCTCACCATGCCCGTGCCGGCTTACGGACGTCTATACGTCCGTGCCGCGCATAGTGCTTCGCTGTGGTGATTTCGCGGGGCGAAACGCCGCATGAGGGGGTCAACAAGGCGGCCCTTGCCGCCGGATGGCGCGTTTCGATGCCGGGTTTTCGCCGAGGGCGCAGGCGTTGCCCTCGCGAGGGGTCGCGCGATCGGAGGCTGGCGTTGTTCGAGCGGTGTGCGGCTAGGCCGGGACGGCATCGATCGTGGGCGGCTCGGTGCGTGTCCAGTCTTCATACAACGCGCGCCATACGACCAGCGCCGGGCAGTGCTGGCCGAAGTTCAGCGCGATGCGACGCGCATGGACGGCCAGCTGCGCGGCCACGCGCATCATTTCCTGCATGACGGTTTTCAGTCGGCGCCGCTTGGCCGGGTGGCGCAGGGGCGTGGCTTTGTTCAGCAGGGCTTGCTGGCCGATCAGGCGCAGGATGTTGTAGGCCACGGCGGCGAGGCTCAGCACCAAGGTGTTGGTGTCGAACTTGCCGCTGGGCAGGCGCTCCAGATCGAGGTCGGTCTTGAACTCGCTGTGGAACTGTTCGTGGGTGCCATGGGCTTCGTACAGCGCGATGATGGCGTCGGCCGACAGATCGAGCGTGGTTTCCCAGCCGTCGATGGTGACCTCCGGGAACAGCAGGGCCGTGCCATCGGCCTTGCGGGTGCGCTCGGTCAGGCGCAGCACGCGGCGCAAGGCGACCTTGCGGTCGTCCTCCAGCGTGATGACGCGCCCGTCGGTCACCCAGGTGGTGGTGCGCTTGCCCTCGCGCGGCGTGTCCCATGCGGTGTCGGTGTCGGCACGTTTGGCGGCGGCGCAGCCTTCGACGTCGAAACGGCGCGGGTTCCACTTGCCGAGCACATCCATGCGACCGGCCCCGTGCGTCAGTGCGGTGCGGAACATCGACTCGCTGTCGAAACCGGAGTCCC